>NZ_JAERJY010000003.1:0-83568 GCF_018257375.1 Providencia sp. JGM181
ATAGGCAGTTATTTTTTGATACATTTAATCATATTACGATTATTTTGATACTATAAAAATCAATCAGTTACAGATAATGTGTCAATGGTTCATACTTAACAACATTTCTTTCACATACATCGGACATTACTTTTTTGCAATTGGTTACATCTTTGACGTGTATTATTATCTTCAATTATCCAATTACCACAATTTAGCGTAATAGTTTTTTTCGGTTTTAATCCAAATTTATATGTATCAAAAAGAAAATAGTTAATTCTAATTTATCTCCATCCGCTATTTTTTCTAATAAATAAGAACTCAGTCTCATTTATTATACCTAATGAGAATTATTCAATGTGAATAAAATATATTCTGGTCTAATCAGTGTTTCATTAAGGTACTATTTCACACTCAAATATGATGACCATAGTGATTATTTCAGGGATGTATTGACTGGTATATAAGAATAGCTAGGTAGGAAATTAGAATGGCAAATGCTCTTTAGGTAAAAAGAAACACAAAGGCTCAAATACATTCATTGAACCTTTATCAAATCAGATGAAATGCATTGAAACCTGAAAATTCATTATCTAGTGAAGTATTATCCTTCATATGAGCAACCTTTACATAAGTTAAATTGAAACTCATCCCACCTTAAATAATTTGACTTTAGTAGTCATTGCAATGGTGACAATCATAATGTGTGATGAAAATAGGATTAACTGCAATACATTGATTTTATTTTTAATTATTTATTACAAACTCATAATTAACGCATTGAATGCGTTAAAAGCAAAACCATCAGAAGCTATTTCGTATTATTCCGAATGGCTTACTTAAATAACATTTTGATTTAACACTAGCCGATAAATTGCTAGCTAACTTTAGTTCGCACAGATTAAGATTAAATTTTCCCAGACAACCTGAGAAGCAAGATGACCACCACTTTTATTATTGTTCCCGGCTATACCAATTCCGGTTCTCAACATTGGCAATCCTATATAGAAAGAAAATACCATAATGTTGTGCGCGTCATTCAGGATGACTGGAATGCCCCTAACCATAAATGGATAGAGCGCCTAAACGAGGTAGTTCAAAATACAGAGGGTGAATTGGTACTGATTGGACACAGTTGCGGAGCTGTTTGTGTCGCGCAATGGGCAAGCCAATTTCCCAACCATCAAGTAAAGGCGATGATCCTAGCCACCCCTGCGGATGTTGATTCCCCTTCAGCCCTACTCGATATTCAACAACAGCGACCTCTACCCAATAAAAAGCTTCCAAGCCCTTCTTTGCTTATTTATACCGATAATGATCCGCATCTTGGCACAGAGAAAGCCCATCAGCTTGCAGAAATATGGGGCAGCCAGCTTATGTTGGTTAAAGGCGGTGAGCATTTAAATACTGATGCAGGATATGGCGAATGGCATGAAGGCGAGCGGTTGATTGAAGAGTTTACGGGGAGAGGATTTGTTGGGTGAACCTTAAATGGGTAGCTAACATCACTTTTGATTAAATATTTACCCACTTAACTACAAGTTTACTAAGATTAGGTAAACTCACTTTTCTAGCAAGACTTCTGTGATAAGTGCTCGCTTGAGAGTAGTCAAGCTGATAAATTACGCCCTCTACGATTTAAACTAGCTTTGTCTTACTCAGCATATTTCTGCTAAAGATTCATTATGTTGCTGAACCTTGGATGTCCGCACAACTGATTATAGGCATCTTGGCGTGACTCGTGATTCAATATACCGCCCACAGTATTGGTAGATTGTGGAAATTCAAGGTATCAAAAGTGGATAACTGGGTATGCGCTGGTGGCGTAAACAAAGTTATGAAAACAGCCCCATCCTCATCAAAAAATTGAAGAAGGGCCAATAAAATAGAGCAGGAATGAATGAGATGCTAACCCAAGACAATTTGGCCGACCTATTACACGTCCTCAGTTTTGAAAAAAAGGGCGCGATTTATAGCAAGACATTTGGTGCTGCTGTGTTGGAAGTGAACTTCATAAAGAAGGAAATCATTTATCCAGAAGCTGCTGGCTTGATTATCAATGAGCGGCAGACATGCAACTTCAACGCCAATGAAAATTTCGTTGTATTCGAATGTGTTCACCGCCTGTTAAAAAAGGGTTATAAACCTGAGCACATCGAGCTGGAGCCTAAATGGAAGCTAGGTCGTGGTGCTAGTGGGGGCCGTGCTGATATTCTAATCAAGGACAACAATGGTCGGCCTTTACTGATCATCGAATGTAAAACAGCTGGCTCCGAATTCAAACGAGCCTGGGGTAGAACTCTGCAACATGGCGATCAGCTATTCAGCTATTCACAACAAATCAGCGAAACTCAATTTCTCTGCCTGTACACGTCTGATCTAGATGCTGATGTTCTAACCTATACCAGCCATATCATTGCGCACCGTGACAACGAGAAATATCTGATCGACAACCCCATATTCAAAGGTTTTAAGTCAGCTAGCGATGTAAAAGAACGCTACACTGTCTGGCGTGACACCTACAAGCTTGACTACACAACAAAAGGGATTTTTGAAGAAAACATTCAACCGTACCATATTGGCAAAGACAAATATTCTCTGGACGACTTGCATGCAATCTCCGCCAGAGATCAACAGAAAAAGTACCATGAGTTCGCCACTATTTTGCGACAGCATAATGTGTCAGGACGAGAAAATGCCTTTGATAAATTAGTCAATTTGTTCCTATGCAAATTAGTCGATGAAATTGAAAATCCATCCGACTTGAAATTTTATTGGAAAGGTGTCGCCTACGACACCCATTTCGATCTGATGGATCGTTTGCAGCAGCTGTATCAAGCAGGCATGGGGAAATTTCTCGGTGAAGACATCACCTATATTAACCAAGGAGATGTAAGCAATGCCTTGCGCTTTATCAAACAGAATCCTGACGCTACCCAACGTGCTGTCTGGAATCTATTCATCCAACAGAAATTTTTTACCAATAACGATTTCTCTCTGATTGACGTTCACAATGAAAAGCTTTTCTACCAGAACGCCGAAGTACTATTGAAGATCTTGCAAATGTGGCAGGACATTCGCCTGACCGATCCGCACGGTCACAACCAATTTTTGGGCGATATGTTCGAGGGTTTCCTCGATCAGGGTGTCAAGCAAAGTGAGGGCCAGTTCTTCACACCAATGCCTATCTGCCGCTTCATCATGAAGAGTCTTCCACTGACCTCACTCATCCAACGTAGCGTCGCCCCCCCCAAAGCTATCGATTATGCCTGCGGTGCAGGCCATTTCCTGACCGAGCTAGCCTTACAGCTCAAACCTCTCGTAGAAGACTACAATCCTACAGTTGAGCTGACCGCTTATCACAAGTCCTTGTTTGGTATTGAGAAAGAATACCGGCTGTCGAAGGTAGCCAAAGTTTCGGCCTTCATGTATGGTCAGCAGGAGATTAATATCTGCTATGGTGATGCACTGATCAACCAGCACGAAGCATTTCCAGAGATCAAGGATGGAACCTTTGACCTACTGGTTGCCAATCCGCCTTATAGTGTGCGCGGTTTTCTAGAAACGCTGCCCGAGAAGGAGCGTGAGGCCTACACCCTCACTGATACTATCAGCGATCTCGAAACATCCAATAGCATTGAAGCCTTCTTCATTGAACGAGCCAAACAGTTGCTGCGAGCCGATGGTTTGGCCGCTATCATCCTGCCATCCAGTATTTTGTCCAACGGTGGTAGCACCTATATTCGTACCCGAGAAATATTGATCCAGTATTTCGATATCGTAGCAATTGTAGAATTTGGCAGCGGCACTTTTGGCAAGACAGGCACAAACACCGTTACCCTCTTCTTGCGTCGCAAAAAGACATCTCCTGACACAGCTGCACACTACCGTGAGCGTGTGGCAGAATGGTTCAAAGGAGACAATGCTAATGCTGACAGCATCTATCAGGATGAACATCTAATTGCACGCTATGCCGATCACGTTAATATACAGCTGAATGTTTATAAGTCTCTACTCAAAGGCGATCCCGCCGGTGTTTGGGCTGACCATTTTAACTCTGTTTATCTTGAAAAATTCAACGGCAGCTCCGAGATCACCAATCTCAACAAGGTAAAATGGTTCAAAGCATTGAGCCCTCAAGATAAAGCAGCCGAAATTAACAAACGCTATCTAGCATTTGTCCAAAACATTGAGCGAGACAAGCTATACCACTTCGTGATGGCCTGCAATCAACCAAACCCAGTGCTAATCATTCGCAGCCCGATAGGAACTAAAGAGATCAAGCAATTCCTCGGCTACGAATGGAGCTCCGCCAAGGGTGACGAAGGAATCAAACTCATCAAGGATGCTAACGGTCGGCACCTTACACCACTTTACGATGAGATAAGCAGGGATAATGCGGAAAAGCTGAATTACTACATTGCAGCAAATTTCAATGGCAACCCCGTAGCTATCCCACCAGCATTACAAAGTCTGGCACGCACGATAGAATTGGTGGATATTCTGGATTTTTCTCGCCCTATATTTGATAAGCAGTTTAACTTAGCAGTAAAGGGGGGGGGAAAGTTCGTATCTAAGTGGCCAATTTCCTCTTTGAGGAGTCAGGCTGAAATACGAAAAGGCACTTCCATTACGCAGAAAAAGGCTGTATCAGGACCTTTTAAAGTTGTTGCAGGAGGAATGACTTACGCATATACACACAATACTTCCAATCGAGATGCCAATATCATCACTATCAGCGCATCAGGTGCCAGCGCGGGCTTTGTTGCCTTCTGGAAGGAGCCAATTTTTGCATCTGACTGCACAACGATACGTGGTAAAAATGACGAACATACTGAATATCTGTACTACGTGCTGAAAAGCAGGCAAAGCGAAATTCAGGCATTGTCTCGTGGCGCAGCACAACCCCACGTTTATCCAAAAGACCTTGAGACTCTCCAGATTGCGGTGCCTGACCCTACCACATTGGGGATGATAGTTTCGGAGTGCAAGTCGGTTGATAATAATGTCAATTCTTCACAAACCAGTATTGAGCAAGCAATTGCACGTATTGAGTTAGAAGTAGCTGGCGTTTATAGATCTTCTACCCTACGTACAGAAATCGACAAACTAGCTGTCAACATTCAGTATGGACTGAGTGAGGCCATGAACGAAGGTGGTGTAGGCTACAAAATTTTCCGCATGAACGAAATCATTCGTGGTCGAATGATGGACAACGGCAGCATGAAGTGCGTAGATATTAGCGCCGAGGAATTTGCTAAGTACAAGCTCAATAAGGGGGATTTGCTTTTCAATCGTACTAACAGTATTGAGCATGTTGGTAAAACTGGACTGTTTGATCTGGAGGGGGAGTATTGCTTTGCCTCTTACCTCGTGCGTATTGTGCCTGATATCAGCATAGTACTACCGAAATACTTGGAAAAAATAATGAACTCATCCACCTTCCAATCGGAAGCTAAGAGTAAAGCATCCAAATCTATTAATCAGGTGAATATCAATGCAACTACTATGCGAAATATCAAAGTGCCGCTTCTTTCGATTGCAGAACAACAATTGTTTGTTAACAGAATAGAAGCACTAGAAAAGGAGATTAAAGATGCACAAGCAGTAATCGATGCTGCAGACGCTCGTAAGCAGGCCATCCTTCAGAAATACCTGTAAGGTACATGCTACGATGAGCAATTTCGAAGAATTGTATTCCCTATAAAGTGAATTTCTCTCATCTTGGTCAGTTCCACTGCTGGCCAAGATGACATTGGGCGAATATAACAAAACTGAATAAAAGAAAGTTTTACCTACTAGCTTGAGTTATGATTGGATGAGTTTGGTAGCATTTGAGGTGAGTCTGTATTCAAGCTTGATGTGTTTTCGTGTAAAAATAATGGAAATAAAAGCTTCGATACCAAACTGAACTATTCCAATACCCACAGTTAGTACTCATCGTTAAGCCCTATTGCTGGGGAAGCCTTCAGAGAGTCAAACATAGAGATTTCGGCTTAATAATGAAGAAGTTGTGGGAGAGGGTTTGTTGAGATATATGAGAGGTAGTTTAAGAGAAGGTAGTTTATTCCCAGTGCTCCAGACACAAAAAAGCCACTTGCTAAGAAGTGGCTTTTTGCGCTGATTTAACAGCTAAAATTTGGTGGCCCCTACTGGACTTGAACCAGTGACCAAGCGATTATGAGTCGCCTGCTCTAACCAACTGAGCTAAGGGGCCAAAGTGGTGCCGATTATACGTGCTGTTTTGGTGAAGGTCTAGTATTTCAATACTGTATGGTGAATTTGTATCCAAGCCATAGCCATGCCATATAATTCAATGGCATGGCATCATCAAAAACCATCATTCCTATCTTAATTATCGGATTTTATTCTAGGATTCCATTCTTTATTAGAACGCCATTTATGAACAAACCTGCGTTAACGACTACCCTATAGTAAATAATCGGGCGTAAAGATTGAGTTTTCCTGTTCTAATTTATTAAGCATTCTTTATTCAATTGATTGATATAAAACAATAATTTTATACTTCATATAGAACATGATGATATTAGACAAACAGCTATAGGACGATAATGATGAAAAAAGTACGTGCAGTTCAATATGGTTGTGGAAAGATGGGCAAATTTCTCATCCGTTACCTACAAGAACACGGTGCTGAAGTTGTGGCGGCTTTTGATATCAACCCTGCCGTGATTGGCAAAGACATTGGCGAAATCGCAGGCACGGCGCCAACTGGCGTAAAAATCCAGCCACTGAATGAAGCCGATAAAGCCCTAGAAACCTTAAAACCTGACGTGGGAATTATTGCGACCCTCAGCACTATGGCAGACTTAGAAGATGCATTCTCCCTCTTCGCTCGTCATGGTGTTAATGCTATTTCAACGGGTGAAGAAGCTCTCTATCCGTGGAACTCTTCCCCTGAAATTACTGAAAAACTCGATGCGTTAGCGAAAGCGAATAACTGCACTTTAGCGGGCAGCGGCTATCCAGATATGTTCTGGGGCGTGCTTATCGATACCTTGGCAGGTTCTATGCACAAACTGGTCAAAATCAAAGGCTCTAGCTGCTACAACGTGGAAGATTATGGTATCGCGCTGGCAAAAGGTCACGGTGCAGGCTTAACCGTCGATGAGTTCAATCAGCAAATTGGTAACTATAACGACCTGCCATACGCGGTTATCGCCGAGAAAATTGAGAGCGGTGAATATGCACCACCGTACATGTGGACACAAAATGGTTGGCTGTGCAGCCGTTTAGGTCTGACCATTACCAATCAAACTCAGCGCTGCGTGCCGCAAATTGCCAAAGAAGATATCTATTCAGATACTTTAAAAATGACGGTGAAAAAAGGCGATGTTTTAGGGTTGTCTGCCGTGGTGATCACTGAAACAGCAGAAGGTGTCACCTTAGAAACGGAATGTATCGGTAAAATTTTAACGGCGGATGAGTGCGACAAAAACAGTTGGCAGCTCATTGGCGAGCCAGATACGGCGATTGAAGTGAATAACCCAGCAACCGTGGAACTCACCTGCGCAAACCTGGTTAACCGTATCCCAGCGCTGATCAACAGCCCTGCGGGCTACACCACCACAGAAAAAATGCCAAATAACGTGTATATGACCAAACCGATGCACGAATATTTATAATCAACTGACTTGATTGAATATTAATCACATAGCCCACATCCCATGGGCTATTTTTTTGACTTAGCGAGGCTTTGTCATCTGCCATTCTAAGTGGCGACGCACTGCCGGCCACTCATTACTTAAGATGCTATAAACGCAGGTATCTCGTAGCTCACCCGTACGAGTTAGCATATGGTTACGTAAAATCCCATCGAGTTTTGCCCCTAAACGCTCAATCGCTTTACGGCTTTGATGATTTAAAAAATGTGTTCTTAGCTCCACGGCAACACACTCTAATTCTTCAAATGCATTTTTTAATAACAAGTACTTAGCTTCCGTATTGATTGGTGTGCGCTGAGCTTCGGCTCCATACCATGTTGCCCCAATTTCAACACGGCGAACCCCTTGATCGATCCGCATATACGAGGTCATGCCAACGGCTTTGCCTGTACGTTTATCAATAATCGCGAATGGCACCATCTCTTTCTGGGCAAAACGCGCAAGGCGCATATCGACATCTTTCGCGACATTTTCCGGTTCAGGTACCGAGGTATACCACAAGTGATGCAGCTTATCCCTTTCAATAATCTCAGCATAAACAGCATCATGGTGATGGGTCAGTGGTTCTAATCGAACATGGTTGCCTTCTAAGGTAACCGCTTGGCAAATCTCTTTCATCGGCGTATTTCCTGAATAACTCGGTTGTGTGGAGTGAAAAACCATCAAATTATGATGCAAATAACCATTCTTCTTTGTTGTAACCATTTTTTATGACAGAAAAATAAAACAAAAGAAATAGTCCTGTAAGTTTAATTATTCCTCGTAAAACATATGATAAAAATCACAATTTTTTAACATTATTCTTAATTCAATTGTCCATTAGGCTACAGTTAACTCATCTGACCTGTTATTAATAGTCCCAAATGGGAGCCAATATGAGCAATTTTCCACACCTTTTTACCCCGCTTGATTTGGGGCATACCGTTCTTAAAAACCGTATCTTGATGGGCTCTATGCACACTGGCTTAGAAGAACATCCTCAAGGAAGCCAGCGCCTTGCCCACTTTTACCGACTTCGTGCAGAAAATGGAGTCAGCCTGATTATTACTGGTGGAATAGCCCCGAACCCTGAAGGAGCTTTAGCACCTCATGGTGCTGTATTGAATCATCAAGACCAATTGCCATTTCATCAACAAATCACCGATGCAGTGCATCAAGCGGATGGAAAAATTGCATTACAAATCTTGCATGCAGGTCGTTACGCTCTACATCCGGCGTTAGTGGCGCCTAGCCCGATTAAATCCGAGATCACCCCATTTCCCCCCCGTGAATTAATCACCGATGAAGTTCAGAAAACCATCGACGACTTCGTGAACACCGCTAAACTTGCCCAGCAAGCGGGCTACGATGGCGTCGAAGTGATGGGCTCGGAAGGTTATTTAATCAACCAATTTATTACATCGCGTACCAATCATCGAACTGATGAATGGGGTGGCAGCTACCAAAACCGTATCCGTTTTCCGCTAGAAATTGTTAAGCGCATTCGCCAAACGGTTGGGGAAAATTTCATTATTATCTATCGGTTATCCATGCTTGACCTTGTTGAAGGGGGCTCAACGTGGGATGAAATTGAGCTATTGGCTAAAGAGATTGAAAGTGCGGGTGCCACCATGATCAATACAGGAATAGGCTGGCATGAAGCCCGTGTGCCGACCATTGCGACGCTGGTCCCCCGCAAAGCCTTCAGCTGGGTAACCGAAAAATTAATGGGCAAGGTGAATATTCCACTGATTACCACCAACCGCATCAATGACCCGTTTGTGGCGGAACAAATCATTGCTAGCGGTCAAGCTGATATGGTGTCCATGGCGCGCCCTTTCCTTGCCGATGAAGCGTTTGTGTCAAAAGCCCAAGACGGTCGATTTGATGAAATAAACACCTGCATTGGCTGCAATCAAGCCTGCCTTGACCAAATTTTTAATGGCAAACTGGCTGGCTGCTTAGTGAATCCACAAGCGGTACGCGAGATGGACTATCCTAATGAATTAGCAGATAAACCCAAAAGAGTGGCAATTGTCGGGGCGGGTCCAGCGGGGCTTTCTTGTGCAATCTATGCCGCCAAACGAGGGCATCAAGTCACGCTATTTGAACGCAGCAACCAAATTGGTGGGCAATTTAATCTCGCTAAACGGATCCCCGGCAAAGAAGAGTTTTATGAAACTTTGCGTTATTTTTCCCGACAGCTACAACTACTCAATGTGGATGTTCGACTCGAGCAGATTGCACAAGCGAATGATTTAACTCAATTTGATGAGGTCATTATCGCCACAGGCGTTATCCCCCGCACTATCAACCTAGCTGGCGCCGATCATCGCAAAGTCATGTCCTATATTGAGGCTTTAAAACAGCCCGATAATGTCGGTAAAAGCGTAGCTATTATTGGCGCCGGAGGGATTGGGTTCGATGTTGCGGAGCTCCTTACCCAACAAGGGATCAGCAGCAGTTTAGATGATAATAAATTTAACCATGAATGGAATATTGATACCGCCATCACCACTCGCGGCGGGCTTTTCCCGATGAAAAAACAGTTAGAACCAACGCCTCGCCACCTCTATTTATTGCAGCGAAAAAACAGCAAAGTCGGCGCAGGACTTGGAAAAACCACAGGATGGGTGCACCGCCTGTCATTAATGAAACGTGGCGTTCAGATGTTTAATGGCGTGGAATATATGAATGTGGATGATGATGGGCTGCATATTCGCTATCAAGATGAATATATCTGCCTTGCCGTTGATAATGTCATCCTTTGTGCTGGGCAAGAACCTTATCGCCCATTAAAAGAGCAATTAGAAGATATTGGAATTCACCCTCATGTGATTGGAGGAGCGGATGTGGCGTCCGAGTTAGATGCCCGCCGAGCCATTGAACAAGGTATGAAAGTGGCTTATCAGTTGTAAGTTTTCTTGACTCATAAAAAAACCCGCTATTTCAGCGGGTTTTCTTTTTTGAACAACGTGAAAGCTTAGTCTTGAGTTTGAGATAACTCAGAATCCGCTTGCGCCAGTTTATCGTCTTCCGATAAACATACCGCCGCAGTGAAAAGCACGTCCGTTGAAGAGTTCAGTGCAGTTTCAGCTGAATCTTGCAGCACGCCAATCATCACGCCCACTGCAACCACTTGCATTGCCACTTCATTCGAAATACCGAACATATTACACGCCAGTGGGATCAATAATAACGAACCACCAGCAACCCCGGATGCACCACACGCACAAACCGCTGCAACCACGCTTAATAACAGCGCCGTCGGGATATCAACAGGAATGCCCAGAGTATGAACCGCAGCCAATGTTAACACGGTGATAGTGACCGCTGCGCCACCCATGTTAATGGTTGCACCTAGCGGGATAGAAACGGAATACGTATCTTCATGCAGGTTCATACGGCGACACATCCCCATGTTCACAGGAATGTTAGCAGCTGAGCTACGGGTAAAGAAGGCGGTTACACCACTTTCACGTAAGCAAGCGAAGACTAATGGGTATGGGTTACGTTTGATTTTCCAGTAAACAATCAGCGGGTTAACCACTAATGCCACGATAATCATACAGCCCAGCAATACCGCCAATACGTGGAAGTAACCTTTTAAAGTTTCAAAACCGGTTGTCGCAATTGTTGAAGAAACTAACCCGAAAATACCTAATGGCGCTAAGCGAATAACCACACGAACCAGCTGAGTCACGCTTAAAGAAAAGTCGTGGATCATCGTTTTGGTGGATTCATTAGCATGACGCAATGCAATACCTAAGCCAATCGCCCACGCTAAAATACCAATATAGTTCCCTTTAATCAGAGCATCGACTGGGTTAGCGAAAATATTAATCAACAAACCTTTGAGCACTTCAGCAATGTTACCCGGAGGCGTCAGTTGAGTATCGCCTACAGCTAAGATCAAGCTTGATGGGAACATAAATGAGCCAATCACCGCCACAACAGCCGCGAAGAATGTCCCTAGAATATACAGCACTAAAATTGGACGAATGCTGGTTTTTTGCCCTTGGCGATGGTTAGCTATGGACGCCATAACCAACACCCAAACAAGAATTGGAGCAACCGCTTTTAACGCACTGACGAACAGGTCACCCAGTAAGCCAACGTTTTTTGCTGCCGATGGCCATAACCATGCCAATAAGATACCTGCAATCAAGCCTGCTAGGATTTGTTTGACCAAACTACCTTGACTAATTACTCGCCATAACCCTGCTTTATTTGTATCCATAATAGACCTTTATAATTTATCTTTTTTAGGAATTAAATGTGTTTGCCGAGCCAGTATAAGGAATATTAATCTCCTGAAAAGGCTATTATTCAAAATATACACAATGATTGATTGCAGTTAACATTAATTTTACATATCTGTGATCGCAATAGAATTTTGTTTCTTATAGGAAACAGAGGGCATCGAAAATGAGTGAGTATTTTCAGATAGTTAAAATAAAAAAACACCTCAGATGAATCCAAGGTGTTTTTTAAAATAGTATCGATTTGTTCTAGTAAGATTTAACTATTGGTTAAATCACGACCAGATAATCACGCGTCATCGACATGAATTTTTCCATCTCAACAACATTATGATTTAATCAATTTCTTCGCTTCGTTGCGTTTATTCACAATGGTGTTAACCACCAGTGTTAGGACTAAAATTGCAGCAACGGTACCTAACGAAACCGCGGTAGGAATATGGAAAATATCCATCAGCAACATCTTCACGCCGATAAAGCTTAAAATAATAGCTAAACCGTACTTAAGCATTGAGAATTTCTCAGCAACACCCGCTAATAAGAAGTACATTGCACGTAAGCCTAAAATCGCAAACAGGTTAGACGTTAATACAATAAACGGGTCGGTGGTCACAGCAAAGATAGCGGGAATACTGTCTACCGCAAAGATAACATCACTGATTTCCACTAAGATCAGAACCAAAATTAATGGGGTAGCAAACAGCAATCCATTCTTTTTAATAAAGAATTTTTCACCGTGTAACTCATCCGTCATCCGTAAGTGTGAACGAACCCATTTGACCAATGGCTTTTCATTTATCGGTGAATCGTCCTCTTTAGCGAACGCCATTTTGATCCCCGTAAACAGTAAAAACGCACCGAAAACATAGAGGATCCAGCTAAATTGTGTAACTAACCAGCTACCTGCGAAAATCATAATCGTACGCAGGACTATAGCTCCAAGCACCCCGTAAACAAGTACGCGACGCTGTAAATTTGCCGGAATAGCAAAGTAACCAAATAGCATTAACCAAACAAACACGTTATCCACGGCAAGGGCTTTTTCTAACAGGTAACCGGTTAAGAACGCCATAGTTTGCGTGTTCGCCACTTCAGGTCCAACGGTATCATTGAAGTACCACCACAGGCCGCCCGCAAAAATCAGAGATAGAGTCACCCACAAGATACTCCAGCCCGCCGCTTGCTTCATCGACATCGCCTGACCTTTATGTTTTCCTTGCCAAAACATATCGATGAGTAACATTACAAGGATCATGACAGCAAAGCTGCCCCATAAAACAGGATTTCCAACAGAGTTCATTTTGATTCCTTAAAAAACAAAAAACGGCTGATATCCAGAAGACATCAGCCGCTTAAACTGTTTTCACCCTAAGTTATCACTATACGGTTGTAAACGATGAGCAAACCTCGCCTTCTGGCAAGGTCTCACTTACAACACAGATAACCTAAGATAAGGAAATTGTGGTGCTCGGTTACCGGATGCAATTGTGTGCACCGTAATGACGATAATCCGACAGAAGAAGTTACTCCCCTTTGCTATGCGCACACAATAAGGTAATTAGTCTTAAAAAGCAATGATTAGCTACCAATATGTTCATGCTATTTTTCGTTATCTAAACACAAATATACTGATAAATAGTCAGATTAAATCCTCTTATCCAGCGCCATTCACGTTTTTTACCATTTTAGAAAGCCAGTAGTTAAGAACCTAAAATGTAAAAATCAGCCGCAATTTAAATGAATTCTCAAAATAAGCTTAAAATTTACTGTTTAGTTATTTTCTGTTTTGTTAAAGTGATCGGGTTTTACACTAACAGCCCGAAGAAACAGCCGTTTTCTTCCGGCATTTACTTAATCCATTTCTGCCCAACAACATGTTTGTTGCTGTGATTGCCGTTTAGGAAACATTAATGGAATTAGTTAGAGAACTTTTTTTCGCCCTTTGGCACCAAGATTACGAAACCTTATCTAACCCATCGTTGATATGGTCGATTTATTTCATGCTGTTTATGATCCTATTATTGGAGAACGGCGTGCTCCCAGCTGCATTCTTACCCGGTGATAGTTTACTGATCCTTGTTGGCGTACTCATCGCAAAAGGTGCTCTTAGCTACCCATTAACTTTAGTGATTTTAACTGCTGGCGCCAGTATTGGTTGCTGGGTGGGTTATATCCAAGGCCGCTGGCTAGGTAATACAAAAATTGTCAAAGGCTGGTTATCACACCTCCCCGAACACTATCACCAGCGTGCCTATGGGCTATTCCATCGTCACGGCTTAGCCGCATTACTGATTGGTCGATTCCTTGCCTTTGTCAGAACATTGCTACCGACTATTGCAGGGCTTGCAGGCTTGCAAAATGGGCGTTTCCAACTGTTTAACTGGTTAAGTGGGCTCCTTTGGGTGCTAATTTTGACCGCTATCGGCTACGGATTCGGTAAAAGCCCTATTTTCCAACAATATGAACATCAAATTATGAATGTCTTGATGCTTATTCCAGTTGGGTTATTAATTTTGGGTCTGATCGGCAGCATTGGTGTTGTCATCAAGAAAAAATTCGCCCGCAAATAAATAGCCGTCACTGAATCAAATCGAACAGCGGGAATTTTTAGCAATTCCCGCTTTCCTCTATCTCAATTCGAAATCTATACCAATTAGTGATTGCACTTAAGCTAAAAAAAGCTATTGTAATGTTATTAAGGTCATACTTTATTAAGGCATTGCGTTATTTTTCTATTGATAGGAGGTTCTACTATGTCATCCAATCATTCTTCTGAAGATCTACGTGCTGAACTTAAATCACTCGCAGACTCTCTCGAATCCATTCTGAATAGTACTCAAGACAAATCAAAAGAAGAGATCGAAAACTTAAAGGCGAAAGCCCGTGAAGCCCTCTCCTCTTCAAAAGCTAAACTCAGTCAAGCCAGTGATAAAATCACCGAGCAAACCAAAGAAATTGCAGGCCAAGCAGATTGCTATGTGCGTGAAAATCCTTGGAAAAGCGTGGGTATCGGTGCAGCGGTCGGTGTGGTCTTAGGCATGCTGCTCACCAAGCGCTAATCACAGCTTATGGAACAGTCGCCACGTCAAGGACCCGCTAAGCGGGTTCTAGATTCTCTGCAAAGAATTGCGGGTATCGCCGTTAATATGGTTGAAACCCGCATTCAACTTATTGCAGTAGAATTAGAAGAAGAGAAACTCAACCTTGTTCAGTTATTATTACTCGCAGGGCTGACTCTTCTATTTTCTGCATTTGGTCTGATGTGCCTTATTGGGCTAATTTTTTGGTCTGTGGATCCCGTCTATCGTTATCAGGCTTTCGCTATCACAACCGGAACACTGATTTTACTCGCCATTATCTTTGCTATTTGGACGTTAAAAAAAGCGAAACAGTCCACGCTGCTCAGCGCAACCCGTGAACAACTTCGCAATGACGCTAAAGCACTGGCAGGGACCGATGATGAGCAAAAGTAAACGTCAGTTACTTGCAGAAAGAAAGTCACGCTTAGTCTCTGATATTGAGCTACAACGCATCCAGTTATCGGCCAGTAAGAAAGAGTGGCTACAAGCCACAGCGCCTTATGACCGCGCTTGGCAAACCCTAATGACCTTTCGCCCAATTGTTATCGCTGCGACGGGTCTTATTTCCATTTTTACCTTAAAGCACCCCAATCGATTTATTTCACTGAGCAAGAAAGCCATCGCGACTTGGGGGCTTATTCGTACCCTAAGAAGCAGTTTAGACAGTTCAAGTCAGAAATAACCCATCCCCTTAAGATAAAAATAATCATTATTTGTCAATATGATAGATAAAAGTGCCCTTTGGCACTTTTTTTCGCCCTCAATTATACACATTCAATTTTTTTGTCTATCTTTGTTAATAAGCTTAGCTTTTTATTGAATGAGCTAAGTAATAAGATACGCACATCCAAGATTTCTAGCCTTTTCGTGCTGAAACTTAGCTTATAACGCGATATATATCGCACTTTATTTATATTTAATGACCGTATTATCTGGAGAGACTCAATGAAAAATTTAGAAAGTGGAGCTATTTTATTAGCACGTATTATGATGCCAATTCTGTTCATCGTTGCAGGTTACGGCAAATTAGGCGGGGCATATGAAGGCACTCAGCAATATATGCAAGCAATGGGCGTCCCAGGCTTTTTACTGCCACTGACAATTTTACTTGAGTTAGGTGGTGGCCTGGCGGTGTTATTCGGTCTGTTAACACGTACAACCGCAATTTTCACTGCTGTGTTCACATTCTTAACTGCGATGCTGTTCCACACGAATTTCAGCGTTGAGCCAAACAGCTTGATGTTTATGAAAAACATGACCATTGCAGGCGGCTACATCCTGTTAGCAGTGACGGGTCCAGGCAAATTCAGTATCGACCATTTATTAAATAAAAAATGGTAATGAGCTCCAACCTCCTCGCCTATAGCTACCTATAGGCAGGGAGTCAGCAATACCCTCATATCAACATCCTTATCTATAAGTTAAATGCCTTTGCACCTCCCATCCGAGGTGCTTTTTTTGCTTTAGATCTGCTTCCATCTTGGCTTTTTTTATTCTTACTTTCTTTTTATTTTCTTTTTTGCTTTTCCGAGTCGCCTCACGAGTGATCTCTAAATAATTCGAGTTGTAGCAAGGCGGCAAGTGAAGTTATCCCTAGGAGCATACACAAGTATGTGACTAGGGTGACTTTATGAAGCCAACACAGCTACAGCTTGAAGTATGACGAGATCACCCCCTAAATAATTTAGGGATTTCTCGGAGACACCACGACTTCGCCTCCCCCATGCTGTCCCGTCGCCACGCCATAATCATATTCGACTCATGACTAAACTCCGCCCCCACCACTTGCAGGCGCCCTTCCTTAATATCTTGCTCCACCAGCGGATACGGCATTGTCGCCACCCCGAGCCCTGCAATCAGCGCCTTGCGCTTATCTTCGATGCTCGATACCGTCAATCTTTGTTGTTTATCCAGCAGTTGCACGGTGATCACTGGACGTTCGCGGGCGGTATCTGCTACCGCAATACCTCGGTATTTCACTCGCGTGGTTTCAGAAAGCGGTTCTGGTTCTTGGTGAATAGGATGGTTCGGGCTTGCCACATAAATATGGTTCAAGGTATACAGCACTTTGGAGTTAATTTCAGAGGATGAACGGAAATGCATATCTGGTGCGATAACAATATCCGCACGTCCTGATTCAAGTCGCTCCCATGCCCCTGCTAGCACCTCAGTAATTAAAGAGAGTTGGGTGTCGGATTTCTCAGCCAGTTTGTCCACCAGCGGGAATAAAGATTCAGCCGGAACCAGCGCTTCACACACAATAGTCAGATGAGTTTCCCAACCTTTAGCTAGCGCCTCCGCATCCGATGTGAGTTTATCTGCGGCTTCAAGCAACACGCGCCCACGCTCTAACAGCATGCGCCCTACATTGGTAAACTTGGTTCGATGTCCTGAACGGTCAAACAAAATAACATCAAGTTCTTCTTCTAACTTCTGCATGGTATAGCTCAATGCCGAAGGAACGCGACCTAGCTCTTCCGCCGCTGCCGCAAAGCTGCCACGCCTATCGATTGCATCCATCACCCTTAACGACTCAAGTGTTAATGCTCTCTCTTTGCTCATGATGTATCTCTTTCAGGAAATTTGAATGATGGAAACAGATTAACTGGCTAACAATTCAACGTCCAGATATTTATTATAACAATATATTACTAGCTATATATTTTGAGTGAGGGTTAACCATTATGATGAAATTAAGATCAGTTAACCATTGTGGGAAAGCAGACTACGGTTGGTTACAAGCACGCTATACTTTTTCGTTTGGTCACTATTTTGATCCAGACCTAATGGGTTTTAAAACCCTAAAAGTGCTCAATCAAGAAGTGCTTGCGCCAAATAATGCTTTTCAACCAAGAGTTTATCCTCATGTTGATATTGTGAACATCATCCTGCAAGGTCAAGCTGAATACCGCGATAATTTAGGTAATACCGTCAGTGCAAAAGCAGGGGAATGCGTCAGCTTTTCGCCTCGCCCTGACCTGAGTTACAGTGAACACAATATCAGTGAGACAACATCATTAACACGGCTTCAGCTGTGGCTAAATGCGTGCCCACAACAGGAATCTATGCCACCCCAAAAGTTGGCATTAGCGGAGAAAGATAACAAGCTTATCGCCTCACCCGATGGGGACGATAATAGCCTACAACTTCGCCAAAAAATTTGGATAAGCCAGATTTATCTTGAGCCTAATGAATCGAAAACCCTCGCATTACGAGGTAAAAATGCCTATCTACAATCTATTCATGGTGGTTTACTGGTTAGCGGGAAAGAATCGCAATCTTTATCAATGAGTTGTAACGACGGCTTATTTATCCAAGATGAAAATTCCCTAACGCTCACCAGCGACCGAGCATTTAGAGGTTTATTAATTGATTTAGGGGAATCGTTGTAATCCTATTCAGGAGGCGGAAATGTGAATTTACTCCATAAATTGCGCAAAATTTGCGAATAGATTCGCAAATTTCATCATTTATATTTCCGCTATCCTGATATCACTGTGATAGAGTCCAGCCATAAGACAGTTAAAAAACCATCAGTTTTTAACTCCGAACTTTATTTTTTGATTTTAAAGGGGTTCTTGTGGCTTTATTCATTTTGCAGCGACACAATCAAATTTTCTCTCGGATCCTCAATGAGGTTGTCCCTCAAGATGAATTAGCGAAACAGTTTTCCGTTTCCACCCGCACCATTCGCTCAGATATCAATGAAATCAATGAATTAATTAAAGATCATAGCGCTCATATTGTGTATGAGCGTGGGCGTGGATATCGATTAAAAATCGAGAATGATGAGATTTTTTCTGCATTTACTAAGCTTAATGACAAAAATAACCAGATCCCGCGCACCAGCAAAGAGCGTATTGATGCGCTGTTGCTCAAACTCTTGATGTTATCCCTGCCCGTCAAGCTCGATGATATTGCCGAAGAGTGGTTTGTCAGCCGCAGTACCATTCAGCAAGATATGGGCGCTGTTCGCGAGCATCTTCACCGCTATCAAGTGCAATTGGAGAGCATTCCCCATCAAGGGATCCGCTTAAATGGCAGTGAGTGGGCTATTCGCGCTTGTATGACCGAAGCACTCTGGCGACAGTTTAGCGAGCAAATCACCCCCGACCTCGCCACATTCACCCCAGAAAGTCTGGATAATCTCGATTTAACCTACATCGATAAAGTGGTTCATAACAGCTTGAATCGCTTTGATATTCGTATCAGCAATGAAGGTCATCTTTATCTTGTATTTAACTGCGCCGTCACCATTTTGCGTATTACCCGCGGTCATGAACTCACTGCCAGCGTCAATAACGAAGAGTTAGAAGAAGTCATTACTCAAGCCTGTGATGAAATTTCTAAAGGGTTAATTTACTTCCTGGGTAATGATTTATCCCCAGCTGAATTGAGCTTTTTGCACGACCAAATCATCGCGCAGCGTATCAGTAACCAGCATGCATCAACACAAAAACATAACCATCACAATGAGTTATCTGAATATATCTTAAATTATATCAACGAGTTGTATAACTATGATTTGCGGAATGACGAAAAGCTAAAGAAAGATCTGAATACCCATCTTTCAGCCTTAATGACTCGCCTTCAATACCATATTTCCACCCCAAACCCGCTGCTTTCAGACATCAAACAGTATTATCCGTTTGCTTATGATGTCACGTTAAGCGCCTTAACCAGTGCCAGTAAGCAGCTGCTTCCACATCCCATTAATGAAGATGAACTAGGTTACTTAGCGGTGCACATTGGGGTTAGCCTTGAACGAAATTATGGGGCAGGCTCCGCACGCCAAACGGAAGTACTAGTAGTCACGGATGCAGGAAATTCCACCTTTCGTGTGGTGGAGTCCAAAATTATGCGTGAATTTCCACAGCTCAAATTTAGCCGCGGGTTAACACTGCAAGAGTATGAATCGCTGAATGAAGTCGCAGAAGACTTTGTGATCACCACCGTACGGATCTCTGAGAAAAATAAACCAGTTATTAAAATTGCGCCCTTCCCAACCCCCTACCAGCTCGAACAAGTGGGTCGCTTAGCGATGGTGGATCAGACCCGTCCCTATATTATTGAGCGCTTCTTCGATGAGCGTTTCTTTATGGTTATCAATGAAAAAATTAGCCAAGAGACGCTGTTCAAAACCGTCTGCCAGAAACTGCAATTAGAAGGCTATGTCACCACAGATTTTTACCCGTCACTGCAAGAGCGGGAATCGATTGTCTCGACTTTGCTGGGCGAAGGGATCGCCCTTCCTCACTCCTTGGGGTTACTCGCCAATAAAACTATCGTGACAACTATCCTTGCTCCGCAAGGCATCGAGTGGAACAAAGAGACCAAAGAGAACGCCTATGTGATTTTCTTATTGGCAATCAGCAAAACTGACTATGAAGAAGCAATGGCGATTTATGATTTGTTTGTCACCTTCGTCAAAGAGAAAACCACCCGCCGCCTAGTTAATGTCAAAAATTTCAATGAATTCCAAGCAATTGCTAAAGATAGTCTCGCGCGAATTTTATAGTTATCAATAATTCCCACTACCATCCCCCCACTTCCCATCATTTCCACTTCTCAGTGGAAAAAGGGAGGTGGCCACTATTTACGTGATCCTAACCACAACTCCACCAAATGATTTTTAATCTAAATTGTCCATTTCATGCGTAAACCAACGTAAGTGGAAGTGATGATTTCCACTCTATGTAGATTTCCACAAATTCATTTCCACTTTTATTTATTAACCTGAGAGCCATTTCCACTCATAAGAAATCGACCTTAATAATTTGAATTTAAATGATTTTAATTACTCACTCGTTATTTGACCCGCCCAAATACCCCTCGTAATGTGTTAGTTTTTCCAGTTAGCTTCCTCTTAGATCGAAAATTAACCGCCGATCTTCCAGTTACACTTCCAAAATATTTCCACTTTGAACTGGAAATTCCCTGTCTGCAAAATTATTCAAGAAGCGATTAAGGTATTAGTCATGAAGAAAAAAGTGATTTGATTTGAAATATTACCTTGGATTTTAAACAGTTATGAATGAATCAGTTGTGGTTTTCAAAATGTTAGAAGACGACCTTGATATCCATCAGGTCACACAAGAACTGCTAGCAGTGATTACTGACTGGCTCAAACTGGAGGGTTGCTACACCACGGATGTACAGCAACAAATGCTGGAGTCTCATCTACGTGCCATGGTTGCTCGAGCCAAAACCGGTGAAGCCTTACCGGAAGTGGATATCAGTCTGTTCGATGAAATTTCGAGCCATTCCATTGCATTAGCGCAGCGCGTCGTCGATACCTTGCCGGGGCTTGCGCCAGAAGAAACTTATTTGCTCTCAGTTCACTTTGAAGTTGCCCGTTCTAATGATTAATTTTTAGCATCTTATTTTTAGCACTCAATTTTTAGCATTCGGTCTTGGAGAATATTTTATGAAACAGATAGTTATTGTTATCGGCGATCGTTTAGGTAAAGGGCAAAAAGTGGCTGCGGGCGTTGAAGCTGCCGGCGGAAAAGCCATCGTTGTTCCTGGTGTCGCTGCTGACATGAAACTGGGGGATGTGATGAACCAAGAACAAGCTGATCTTGGCATTTCATTCTGTGGTAGCGGTGGTGCAGGCGCCATTACAGCTCAAACCAAATATGGCTACAAAGCGCGTTATGGGATGCGTTCGATTGAAGAGGGAGAAACCGCCATTGCTGAAGGTTGCAATGTTTTAGGTTTCGGTTTTATGGACAAGGAAGAGTTAGGCGAGCGCTTAGTTAAAGCTTTTAATAAAAAATACGGCAACGCTTAATGAAAAAATCTATCGAAACGACCGTACGGGTGACAGGGCAAGGCGACACAAAGCAAAAAGCGATTGCTGACGCCTTAAATTCGATTCAAAAAACCGTACTTAAGAACAGCACCGACATCATTCTGCGGATAGAACCCAAGGATGTTGAGGTTGTTAGTGCTCACTCTCATTCGCGGACAGAAAAGTTTCTCTTTCTCTTTTTGCCACGCAAACGTGAACATTTCCGAGTTGTTCTCGACGTTTCGCTGGATGTTACCTTACTTTCTGTCAACGAAATTCCATTTACAGAACAATAAAAGCAATCAGGTCTGGAGTAAATTCCATGAGTGAAACTGCATCTTTCTTAGAAATATTGGGCATGTCCCTCATTATCGGCGGCCTCTGCGGCTTTGGTTTAGGCGCAGGGGCGGCACGTATGTTCCACGCGCCAACCGTTCAAGGTATGGGAGCATTCCGTACCCTTGGTGAGTTAAACGCCTGTGAGGGAGACCCCGCATCACACTTCTCATTCGGCTTAGGATTCTTCTTCAACGCATGGGCATCATCAGTCGCTGCGGGTGCCTTCACCCAAGACGTTGACCACCGCATCATCCCTAACTGGGGTGCTGCTGCTCTATTAACTAAAAACCGCAGTGTGGCAGATACCCTGCATAACCCGAAAAAAATGGCGATTGCCTGTGCCATTATCGGAGCATTGGTGGTCGCCTTCTTAAATACCACGGCGTCCGCAGTCCCAGCCGCGCTGCAAACCACCGCTATTAACGTGCTGGTTCCGGCAGCTAACTTACTGGTTAACACCGTGATGCCCGTCATTTTCTGGCTAGCCGCGATGGATGCTGGTCGTCGTTCCGGTTTCTGGGCAACCTTATTTGGTGGTTGCGCACAATTAATCATGGGTAACGCTATCCCAGGTTTAGTGTTAGGGATCTTGATTGGTAAAGGCGTGGATGACAATGGCTGGAACCGCATCACTCGTACCATGATGATCACCGTTATTCTGCTGTTCGTTCTCAGTGGCTTCTTCCGCGAGTTTGACCTGAAGATGATCACCTCTTTCAACTTAGACAAACCACTGTGGCTTGAATATGTCCACGGACTGCTGAGCGGGAAATAATCATGACAACTGAAATCAATAAACAAGACTTTTGGTACGCGGAATGGTCTTTCCCTATCTTTGTTGGGCTGCTATCAGCGGGGATCTTCGCGGGTACCCATATGTACGTCGTGTACGGGTTCGGCGCATTTAACGAAGTGGCTTTCGTCGCCATGTTACGCGCTGGGCTAGATACGGGGGTTTACGGTGCTGTCGCCGCCTTCGGTGCAAGCTTCCTGTTTGCGCGAATTATCGAAGGGTCTCTCGTGGGGATTTTGGATATCGGTGGTGCACTGCAAACCGGTATTGGCTTAGGGGTTCCCGCCCTATTTTTAGCCGCAGGCTGGGATATTTTAGTCACCAACTTCTGGATTTCCCTGATCACTGGTTTATTCCTTGGTGTGCTTATCGGCTTAATTATCGTGTTCGCCCGTAAGTTTACCATTGCGCAAGCTAACTCAACGTTTGGTGCAGACGT
This sequence comes from Providencia sp. JGM181, assembly GCF_018257375.1. NCBI lineage: Bacteria > Pseudomonadati > Pseudomonadota > Gammaproteobacteria > Enterobacterales > Morganellaceae > Providencia > Providencia sp. JGM181. Next base: position 23,350 of record NZ_JAERJY010000003.1, read on the forward strand.
AATGATGGGCGCAGGTAACACCTCCGGCCGTTTCTTAGGTCCATTGATTATCCTTGCTGCAATGGCCGCGTCTATTCCGATTGGTATCGGAGCACTGATTGGCTCACTGATTTTCTATGTATGGCAAAAACCAGTCGCCGGTGGCGCTATCTTAGGTGCGATGTTGTTTGGGTATTTCTTCCCACTCACTGCCTAGCATCATTTAGAACAAATACTACGGTTTGTATCATTTAGAACAAACACTTGAGCATACTCTAAATAATTCAAGCTGCAGCTAGGCGGCAAGCGACGATATCCCTAGGAGCATACATAAGTATGTGACTAGGGTAGCGGAAGAGCAGCCAACAACGCTGCGGTTTGAAGTATGACGAGTATGACAGAGGGATATTATGTATTCACTAATCATCAAACAGGGAAAGCGTATCGATGGCTCAATTATCGATATCCTAATCAAAGACGGAAAAATCGAAGCTGCGGGTTCTGAGCTTTCCCATAATCAGCAAGCTGAAAAAATCATTGATCTTGAAGGAAAGCTGTATGTTAGCGCTGGGTGGATTGATTCTCACGCCCACTGTTTTGCTGAGTCGCCGATTTACTTCGATGAGCCTGATCTCGCCGGTGCCGCTGGCGGTGTCACTTCACTGGTTGATGCGGGCAGTGTGGGTGCTGATGATATTGACAGGTTTTATCGGCTAACTACTCAATCCAAAACTAATGTCTTCTCTCTGCTGAATATTTCGCGCATTGGCATTATCGCTCAGAATGAGCTGTCCAACATGGACAATATCGACGATGCGAGTTTCCAAGCCGCACTTGAGCGCCATCCCGGCTTTGTGGTGGGTATGAAAGCGCGCATGAGCAAAAGTGTGGTGGGCGAGAATGGTATTGCGCCTTTGGTTAAAGCCAAAGAAATGCAGAAAAAACATCATCTTCCATTAATGGTGCACATTGGGAATAACCCGCCCAATATTGATGAAGTCGCAGACTTACTCACCCGTGGAGACATCATTACCCACTGCTTTAATGGCAAACCGAATAAAATTTTAGGGGATGATGGATACCTAAAACCATCTATTGCCCGCGCCCTCGCCCGTGGCGTGATCCTCGATGTGGGTCACGGCGGTGAAAGCTTTAGCTTCAAAGTCGCAGAGCAAGCCATGCGAATTGGCACCTATCCAGACATTATCAGCTCAGATATCTATCACCGTAACCGCGTGAATGGTCCCGTCTATAGCCTTGCATTCGTGATGACGAAATTCCTGTGTATGGGCTTTAGCGCCGAACAAATTTTACGCTGTGTCACTGAGAAAGCCGCGGATTTACTGTCGCTTCCTGCTAAAGGTTATTTAAGACCAGGCTTTGATGCTGACATCACGTTATTTGACCTCAAAGAAGAGGCAACCGAGCTGACGGATGCCGATGGCGAGCATCGCATCGGTACCCATCGTTTTGTTCCTGTTGCTGCCATCGTTGGTGGAAAGCACATTATTCCTGCACAAGGCGAATCTGAACATGCAATCAATCTATGAAAAATATCAGTTAAAACACGTTATTAATGCCTCCGGTCGTATGACCCTTTTAGGCGTTTCAACCCCAACACCTGAAGTCGTCGAGCGCGTAGCATATGGGCTGAACCATTATTTTGAAATTAAAGACTTAGTGAACAAAACTGGGGAGTACATCGCTCAACTGCTCAATGTTGAAGCCGCGGTTGTGGTTTCCTGCGCCTCTGCGGGTATTGCTCAAGCGGTGGCGGCGGTGATTGTGCAAGATGATGAGGATTTGCTGCTTAATTTGCACTCCTCCAGCAAATCCGTTCCTCGCGAAATTATTTTGCCAAAAGGACATAACGTGAACTTTGGCGCCCCCGTGGACACCATGGTCACCTTAGGTGGCGGTAAAGTGGTTGAAGCAGGTTTTGCGAATGAATGTAGCGCTGCGCAATTAGCGGCAAAAATTACCCCGCAAACCGCTGCCATTTTATATATCAAATCCCACCATACCGTACAAAAGAGCATGTTAACCGTGGCGGAAGCCGCCAAAGTCGCTCATGCCCATCAGCTTCCCTTGATCGTGGATGCGGCCGCGGAAGAAGATTTAACTGCCTATTACCAAGCGGGTGGCGACATTGTGATTTACAGTGGCGCCAAAGCAATTGAAGGACCAACCAGTGGCTTAGTTGTCGGTAAAAAACAGTATGTTGAATGGGTAAAACGCCAATCTCAAGGTATTGGCCGTGCGATGAAAGTTGGTAAAGAAGGCATTTTAGGCTTAACACTGGCTATCGAGCAGTACCTCACCGCTACCAAAGAAACTGGGGCGGAAATGGTTAGCCGTATGGATAAATTCCTTAAAGATTTAAATGCGATAGCCGGTATTTCAGCCCGTATTGTTTGGGATGCCGCTGGGCGTGATATCGCCAGAGCCGAGATCAGTTTTGATGAAAAAGCGATTGGCAAAACCACCTACCAAATCATGGATGAGCTGAAACAAGGCAATACCGCGATTTATTTTCGCGAGTACAAAGCCAATGAAGGAAAGGTTGAAGCCGATATTCGCAGCGTCAGCACCGAGCAACTTGACGTCATTTCGCAGCAAATTCGTACGTTAGTAGAAGGAATTTAACATGAAGTTGTCACCAAATTTTTACCATGATCGTGTGTGCCTGAACGTTCTAGCAGGGAGCCATCAAAACGCAAAAGATATTTATGCCGCGGCGGAGAGTTTTGTGGTGGTTGGGGTGTTATCCAAGAATTATCCTGACCTTGAAAGTGCCATTGCGGATATGAAGGTGTATGCCAAAGAAGTGGATAATGCGCTGTCTGTCGGTTTAGGTGCCGGCGACCCTAAGCAGTCCACCATGGTGTCTCTTATTTCAAAAGAAGTTCAACCTCAGCATGTGAATCAAGTGTTTACGGGCGCACCGATTAGCCGCGCACTATTGGGTCAGAATGAAACGTTTGTGAATGCGCTAATTTCCCCCACGGGTACAGTGGGCATGGTGAAAATTTCAACAGGCCCATTAAGCGCTCAAGCCCCTGATGGTATCGTGCCGATTGAAACTGCCATTATGATGCTCAAAGATATGGGCGCAGATTCTGTGAAGTTCTTTAATATGCAGGGCTTGAAGTACATTGAGGAATATAAAGCTATTGCAGAAGCTTGCGCTAAGTTTGATTTTTCTTTAGAGCCAACGGGCGGTATTGATTTAGAGAATTTCGCCGAGATTTTGCAAATCGCCCTCGACGCTGGAGTGAAGAAAATCATCCCACATATTTACAGTTCTATCATTGATAAAACCACTGGAGATACCCGCCCAGAGGATGTCCGCCAATTGCTAAACATGGTTAAAAAAGCGGTAAATTGATGTAGCAATAAGCTACACATAAGAAAATAAATATTAGCGAGACGTTAAAGTACTTACTACCATAACCATGACAAAGCACCCAATGCCCCACTCACTTTTTGTGCCGCGGGGCATTTTTTATTCTTGATTCTTCATTTTGAATCAATGACCGATTCCTCTGGCATTCGGTATGATATGAAACCAATAGTTATCAGGAACCGGGCTATCCCAAACGCCTAGGTAAGCCGCAACCGCAATAGTGACGAATAAAATACCTAGGGTCAAAATGGCCATCACCATTCCTGATAAAGGGATTTGGCGTTTTTTAGTCGGCGCTTGTAATGAGAAAGCCAATGTTGACGCCACTGGGCAAGATTCAACGCACGTCATGCATCCCGTGCATTCAACCGTTCTGACGTTGATTAATTGGTCAACAGGAATGCGTGATGGGCAATTTTTGGCACATTTTCCGCAATCAATGCAGCTTTCTACATTTCGGCGAATTTTAACCGGCGAGAATAGCGAAAATATCCCTAGTAATGCACCATAAGGACAAAGATAACGACACCATGCATTACGAATAAACAGGCTAGCGACGACAAGAACAGAAACTGTGATGAGTGAAGCGCTACTAATATAACGAAAGAAATCCAGCATTTTCACATCAATGATGATCCCATAAGGCGACATCATAAAGTATTGGATCATCTGTGCTGGCATGGAGAGCGAGATATAGAGGAAGAAAGCTAAGAGTAGGTATTTTAATCCTCTTAAGGGGATATCGAGCCATTTAGGTACTTTGATTTGAAAACGAAACAGTTTCTGACCTATTTTCCCGATATATTCCGATATTGTGCCTATCGGGCACAGCCATGAGCAAAAGGATTTTTTCAGTAATAAACTGATGATGATAAAGGAAACCAAGAGAAACATTGCTGCGGCATGTATGGGAGGTAATCCCCCTGTTTCAATGGTGTATTTTAAGTTCATTAACCCCGCAATAGGCAGCCAGCCTTCGATGCCTCCCGGACGCGGAAGATACAACGTCGCACCGCCCGTTTCATAATAGCGCACCCAGTAATAGAAGGTAATGCCAATATAAATGTTGATCGCCAAAAGCGTGATTTGCACGACTTTCCGCCATGTCGAGGCGTTACGCCAATCATTCCAAGGGAGTTTTCCGCCAATTGTTCCTGGACGACGTGGGTATCGTACTGAGGGTTTCTTTGCCATGTCCGCCTATCTCTTTAACATGCATTTTAAATACCATTATTGTATTTAAGTCCCTATCACCCGTATTGATTTGCATCACTGCCTTGTGATGTTGACGATAGATATGGCGTGTTGATAGGAAAATGTGCAAATGAAAGATAATAAACTCAGATTTTTTCTAAATAATTTGGATTGTCGTTTTCTTTATATAATTCAAGCCGAGATTTTTTCTAAATAATTCGAGGTGTGCCAAGGCGGCAAAATGAGGAAATCCCTAGGAGCATACACAAGTATGTGACTAGGGTTGACGAGTGAAGCCAACGCAGTCACAACTTGAAGTATGACGAAAAAATTGGAGTTGGTCGGTAAGCCGGGTTCTGTCGTGGACAACCATTCATCTAGGCCAGCACTTGCGCACTGGCTCCAGCAACCTACCCGAGTTCAATGCGGGCCGCACCATATGAACCCCTATTTGGTCTTGCTCCGGGTGGAGTTTACCATGCCACGAACTGTTGCCAGTCGCGCGGTGCGCTCTTACCGCACCCTTTCACCCTTACCTGATCCTGTAAACAGGCCATCGGCGGTTTGCTCTCTGTTGCACTTGTCGTAGGCTCGCGCCTCCCAGACGTTATCTGGCACCCTGCCCTATGGAGCCCGGACTTTCCTCCCCTCTACCCGTCTCCCGAAGGGACTACGATAAAGCAGCGGTTGTCTGACCAACTCCGCGGCGAATTATAGGCACTTTACACTAGCTTGTACAGACTCAATGACAGGCAAATTACGTCAAAACCGGCACTTGGACAAAAATCACTCGCTGTCTTGTTGGTCTAGCATCAATTTGTAGAGCTGGTTTTTCTTCAGACCATAAATTTCTGCGGTGATCGCAGCGGCTTTTTTCGGTGGTAACTCTTTTTGCAGCAAACCCAACGTACGAATAACATCTGGCGTAATCGCCGATTCATCCGTTTGTGGCTTATACCCTTCCACAATGAGTACCATTTCACCGCGATGACGATTTTCGTCTTCTTTTACCCATTCGAGTAATTCACCAACTGGGCGCCCTTCAATCGACTCCCAGGTTTTGGTCAATTCACGGGCTAAAACCACACGACGCTCAGGTCCCCACACTTCCACCATGTCTGCTAAACTGTCTAATAAGCGATGAGTGGATTCATAAAAAATCAGTGTTCGAGTCTCTTGCTCTAAGGATTGCAAAACATCTTTGCGTCCCTTGGTTTTCGCGGGTAAGAACCCTTCATAACAGAAACGGTCTGAAGGTAAACCCGCCGCTGACAAGGCGGTGATGGCCGCACAAGCGCCCGGTAGTGGGACAACGCGAATGCCAGCCTCACGGCAGCGATTGACTAAGTGATAGCCAGGATCATTAATTAAAGGTGTACCTGCATCCGAGACTAATGCGATACTATCCCCTTGTTGAAGCTTGCTAATTAATTGATCTGCTTTTTGCTGCTCGTTATGATCATGTAGCGCAAACATGCGCGCATTGATGGCAAAATTCTGTAAGAGAATGCCTGAGTGCCTTGTGTCTTCCGCAGCAATTAGGTCAACATGTTTAAGCACATCTAACGCGCGTTGCGTGATATCTCCCATGTTACCAATTGGGGTTGGCACGATGTACAGCGTAGATGCCATAACCACTGCTTGATTAGGTTGATTCATTGTTTCATCCGAATAGCCGGTTTAAAATTAAGCAATTGAAAAATACACCATTGGATACAGTATGCGTCCTTCAATTTTTTTGCATTTGAAAAAAAGATTAATCTGCACTGCGATGTTGTCCACGTTGGCATTAACAGGGTGCCAAATCGAATCCTCGACAACCTCGACAACAACCCAGCAGCCTAGCGTTTCTGATGCCAGCCATTACCAGTCCGTTATCGATGCCGCTCAAGGCAAACCGTCAATGGATGTCCTGCGTGCTTTTATCAGCCAAGAACCTCTGCTAACCGATCCTGTACAACATCAGGCGAATATTGATTCTCTGTGGCTGATGTTAACACAGATGAAGCCAGAACAGATTCAAGGAATCGAAGCTGACGAAAATATTCTACTGGGCTGGGTCGACCTTCTGGATATCTACCAAAATAATAAAGATGACCCAGAGGCACTCCGTACTGGCATCGAAGACTGGAAAACTCGTTACCCACATAATCCAGGCGCCAAAAATCTGCCAAGCGCATTAGTTCAAGGAACCATCACCAAAGTCGGTGCTAACCCACGTATTGCGCTATTTTTACCGATGAGCGGGCAGGGGCAAGTCTTTGGTCAAGCCATCATGCAAGGCTTCCTTGATGCACAAAAAGGTTTACCTTCAGGCCCTGCATCTCAAGCTGCCGCAGCACCAACTGCGCCACAAAGCTCCGGTAATGATGTACTAGACCAGATTTACCAAGAGGTGGCTGCGACGGTTAATGAAAATGCCAATTCCGAAGTAGCTTCATCTAGCGTGCGCATTGATGCAGCACCAACCAATACCCAAAGCGTTAAAGTCTTTGATACCCAAGGCAAAGCGATCCCTCAGTTAGTCGCTCAAGCCACTTCTGAAGGGTATAACTTAATTGTTGGACCTCTACTGAAATCAGAGGTGCAAGCCATTGCTCAAATGAATGCGCCCATCAATGTATTGGCACTGAATGAATTAGACGCTAACCAATTACAGCCACGTGCAAATTTATGTTATTTCTCTTTATCCCCTGAAGATGAAGCGAAAAATGCCGCTAACCAAATGAGATTAGATGGTAAACAGATGCCGTTAGTGTTAGTACCTGCATCCCCATTTGGTGATCGCATCGCCAAAGCATTTGCCGAGGAGTGGCAAGCAAAAGGCGGTGGCACAGCATTGATGCAAACATTTGGTTCTACTGCATCCTTAAAAGAGTCAATCAACCGTGGTCAAGGGATCCGCATGACAGGTACCCCTATCAGTGTCGATACCCAAGGAATGGCACCAACCAGTGGCGGTGTTGATGCGGTTTATATCGTGGCAACACGCGATGAATTAACCCTCGTCAAACCGATGATCGATATGGCGATCAGTTCCCGTCAGCGCCCTGCTTTATATGCCAGTTCGCGCAGTAACCAAGGGAACTCAAATGCGGATTATCGTTTCGAAATGGAAGGCGTGAAATTCAGCGAAGTTCCATTACTTGCTGGTGCAAACAACAACTTACGCAAACAAGCTCAAGGTAAAGTGAATAACGATTATTCGCTGTTCCGCCTGTATGCGATGGGTATTGATGCATGGTCGCTGGCAAATAACTACGATAACTTACAGCAACACAGTGACCAATTCCGTGTTAACGGGGCATCCGGTACGCTAAGTGTGCATGATAACTGTGTTATTTACCGTGAATTGCCGTGGTTGCAATTCAAGCAAGGACAAGTAAAGTCTGCGCAATAAATTAAACGAGGTCGCTTTATTGCTGCCTATTTTTCAGACAAGGATGTCATGAAAACCGTTAAAAAATCATTAAAATGGTTGACTGGTCGATATTACGAAAACCAAGCGCTCTCCTATTTAAAGCAGCAAGGGCTCGCTTTTGTCGCACGCAATGTTCGAAACCGTGCGGGAGAAATCGATTTGATCATGCGAGATAAATCAGGCTGGGTATTCGTAGAGGTTCGTTTTCGCAAGAATAGTGATTACGGAGACGCACTTTTATCAGTAAACTGGCACAAACGCAGAAAAATATTGTCCACCGCACAATATTGGCTTGCTCAACGACAAGAAAGTTTTGAAACAACACCCTGCCGCTTTGATATCTGTGCAATCACCGGCAAGCAATTTCAGTGGATTCAAAACGCATTTAATCTTAGTGAACAGGAATATAAGTAAGTGCTAGATAGAATAAAAGTTTGCTTTACTGAAAGCATCCAAACTCAAATTGCCGCAGCGGAAGCCCTGCCCGATGCAATTTCTCGAGCTGCAATGATGATGGTGCAGTCACTGCTTAATGGTAATAAAATTTTGTGTTGTGGCAATGGCGCATCCGCAGCAACAGCACAGCGTTTTGCTGCGAGCATGATCCACCGTTTTGAAACTGAGCGCCCAAGCTTACCTGCTCTCGCGCTAAATACGGATAATACTGTGCTCACCGCGATATCAGGAAGCAAGCAACCAACTGAAATCTATGCAAAACAAGTTCGAGCATTAGGTCAGCATGGCGATGTATTAATGGCTATCTCAACCCACGGTAACAGTGCCGATATTATTAAAGCCGTAGAAGCTGCGGTAACGCGCGATATGACCATCGTCGCACTCACTGGCTATGATGGCGGCGAGTTAGCGGGTCTTTTAGGACCACAGGATGTTGAAATTCGTATTCCATCCCAGCATAGTGTCAGAATTCAAGAGGTACACTTACTCACAGTGAATTGTTTGTGTGACCTTATCGATAACACGCTCTTTCCTCACCAGAACGACTAAGGAGACAAAATGCGATTACTTCCGATTTTTGCCATAGTGTTTAGCGCGGCTCTTTTACAAGGCTGTATTGGTGCTGCCGTTGTAGGTACTGCCGCAGTAGCTACCAAAAGCGCTACAGACCCTCGTTCTGTTGGTCAGCAAGTTGATGATGGCACATTAGAAGCCCGGGTCAGTGGTCAACTTAACAAAGATAAAGATATCACCAGCAAAGCCCGTATTATCGCAACTGCGTATAAAGGCAATGTATTGTTAACTGGGCAATCTCCCGACATGTCATGGGCAGATAAAGCCAAACAAATCGCCAGTAACGTTGATGGTACAGAAAAAGTGTATAACGAGGTTCGACAAGGTCAGCCCGTTGATTTAGGTACCGCGTCAAAAGACACTTGGTTAACCACCAAAGTAAAATCTAAGATTTTAGCCAGTGACGAAGTGAAATCAGGCAGCGTTAAAGTCATCACTGAGAATGGTGAAGTCTTCTTATTAGGTGTACTCACTCAGCAAGAAGGTGCTGCAGCAGCAAAAATTGCGAGTGAAACGGATGGCGTTCGTCGTGTAACGACGGCATTTACTTATCTCAATTGATTATAATTAGTAACCTATTGTTACAAAGAGCCAAGCCATGAAGTCAAATTCATGGCTTTTTTCTTATTCCTCACCTATATCGTTATTTTTCAGATAATTCCTATCTCCTAATAAGCTCATCTGATTAAGTATCCATGCTTGTCTTTTCAAAACATATGAAGATGGATTTTTTACATGGAACCGGTGAGGATTAGGTAAAACAGCTGCTAAAAGTGCAGCTTCCTGCCGAGAAAGCTTGCTAGCAGGCTTATTGAAGTATTTATTTGCCGCCTCTTCAACACCAAAAACCCCTTCCCCAAACTCCGCAATATTAAGATAAACAGTAATGATCCGGGTTTTTGACCACATTAACTCCATAACTGGTGTCATTGCTGTTTCAAGGCCTTTTCTTATCCAGCTTCGTCCATCCCATAACCATAAGTTTTTCACTGTTTGTTGAGAGATTGTTGAAGCCCCCCTAACTGTCTGTTTATTACTCGAATTATGTTTATATGCTCTCTCAATTGCATCAAGATCAAATCCCCAATGATGAGGAAAATTTTGATCTTCAGAAGCAATGACAGCGAGATAAAGATAGGGGGAAATCTGTTTTTCACTCACCCAAGTCGAATGAGAAACATAAGAAAAATTAAAGTTTAACCATGCAGAAAGCTGCCTTTCGACCATCACCGCAGAAAAGGGGACAGGGATAAATTTGAAGATCACAACAGATACTAGCCAGAGGGCAAGTAATGAAAGTGTGATCTTCTTTAACCAATACCACAAGCGAGAAACAAACTTTTGCATTGAGTTAATTACGCCATTTCTAATACTTTCTCAACCAGCTTATTGATACCTATATTTGCCTCAGCAATGGATTGAGCCAGCATATAAGCAGGTGTTGTAACAACTTTGTTATATTCATCAACCACAATGTTATCAACCGTACAAACAACATGCTGTCCACCCATCTTTTCAATTTGGGCAATCGTTTCAGTATCATTACCAATCGTCAATTTCACTGATGTATTTAACATCTTCGGTAGCATGACAGGAGCAATACACATCAGCCCTAGCGGCTTTTTCTGTTGGTGCATTGCCTGTACTAAACTTAATAGTTGTTTATTAATTTCACATTCGCTTCCCTTCACCGCAAAATCACATAAATTTTTTGCCACACCAAAACCACCAGGAATTATAAGGGCATCTAGCTTAGAGGCATCTGCTGATGACAAAGGCGCTATTTTCCCACGAGAAATACGTGCAGACTCTTCCATTTGGTTACGTTTTTCTGTTTTTAATCCGCCATTAACATGATTAATTACAGTAGCTTGATAATCATCTGGCGCATAAAAGTGAACTTCTGCATTATTTTTACTTAAAGCAAGCATAGTTAATACTGATTCATGGATCTCGCTTCCATCAAAAACACCACAGCCACTTAAAATTACCGCAATTGATTTCATATCTTCGTCCTTTTGTAGTAAATTACTCCCCAGAGCGAAAGCAGACAAACATCAATCTTCATCACAGATTTTAATGAATCTTGTAACAGGTTCGATAAATTTTGGTATCTTGATAACGTCTGAGTCGTGACAAATGCATTTTAATGATTCGCCTAAGATAAAAATTATAAGCGAATCAATGATTTCCCTGGTGTTGGCGCAGTATTCGCGCACCCCAACTTAGGTTGGGGTTATTTTTTTGTGCGGCCATCCACCCAGTTTCTTAATGTTTCTATATCTGATTTCCAATCCTGTTTTAACTCATCAACCCACTCTTGCACATTGTCCCACCATGCTGGTAATTCAGGGGATTGAATCTGCTGAGCGAGTTTCTGTAAATTTTTCAGTCCTACTGAACCCGCAGCGCCTTTAATTTTGTGAGCTTCCTCAACAATTCCCTTCTGATCTTTAGCCACCATGTTGGAATCGAGGATCGCTAAATAGCCCGGTAGCATTTTTTCAAATACCTCTAAACCGTCATAAATCAGTTTTGGCCCAACTAATTCAATGTATTGCTCTAACATTTCACAATCTAAAATTGATTCATCAACTTCTGCCATATCCACTTGCTCCTCATGCTTGTCATTTGAAGATGCATTCTCGCCCCAAAATTGCTCAATCACTTGAGTGAGCGCAGGAACCGATAATGGTTTGCTCAGAACACCGTCCATTCCCGCATCAAAGTACTCTTTCTTATCTTTGAGGACATTCGCGGTCAGGGCGATTAATGGTGGTAAATCATCCTTATCATACTGTTGTTTAAGCTGTTTAGAGATATCTAACCCTGTCATGTCAGGAAGTTGGATATCCAGTAGAACTAAGTCATATTCTCCAGGTGCGAACATCTCTAGCGCGTCTTTACCTGTCATTGCGACATCAACCGTGTTGCCAAGGTTTTCTAGCACAGAACACGCCACAACCACATTTAGTTCAATATCTTCCACTAGTAAGATATGGAGCGCCGGTAATGGATAATCATCGTCGTGCTGTTGCTGCTCTTCGATTTCAGCCTCTACTTCAGGGGCAATAATCGACAATGTAAATGTTGAACCTTGTCCAATATCGCTTTCAACACGAATATCACCGCCCATACTTTGTGCTAACCTACGGGATACAGAAAGCCCAATCCCCGTTCCTGTTGCAGGACGTCCACCTGCGGAATCACGGACTTGATAATACATCGCAAAGATTTTATCTAATTCGTCTTTCGGAATACCGATGCCGCTATCTTTGACTTGGAAAAATAGCTTGTCATCCGCTTCACGCCAGATACTCAGTTTCACTTCGCCTTTCTGCGTGAATTTCACCGCATTACCGATTAAGTTCCACAGGATTTGGCGTAAACGCGTACCGTCCGTCAAAATGGTTTTCGGTAAACCGTGAGCGACATCCATGACAAATTTCAGGCCTTTCGGCTGAACAAGTAACCCGCTCAGGTTTTCTAAATCGTTCACAAATTCGGGCAATGTCACAGGTTGGTTATCCAATTGGACTTTGCGGCGCTCGATTTTGTCCATTTCAATCACATCATTAAAAATGTTGCCTAAAGTGACGGCACTGACGTGAATGGTTTTTAAATAGCTCGATTGTTCTTTGGTCAGCTTGGTATCTAGTAAAATACGGCTAAGCCCCACAATGCCATTAAGCGGCGTACGAAGCTCGTGGCTGATAGTAGAGATAAAGGTAGTCTTCTCTCTACTGGCATTCTCTAACGCCTCCTGATAGCGCTTACGCTCGGTAATATCACGCCCAAACCCCATTAGCCCGTGGCGCTTCCCTACGCGGTCATAAAATGGCACTTTTCGCAGCTCAAAACAGGCTTTTCGCCCATCAGGGTAAACTAGCCACTGTTCATAGGTTAATGCCACATTGTGTCTGAAAACTTTCTCATCCGTTTCCATCACTTTGGCGGCAATTTCTTCATCATAAATGTCCAGTGGCGTTAAACCGACTAGCTGTTTTTCACTCTTACCGGTGAGCAGCTCCATCGCACGGTTACAGCCAGAAAATTCATTGTTTTCATTGCGATAATAGACAAGATCAGGGGAAGCATCGAGGAACGAACGCAGTAAAACAGATTGCTGTTCGAACTCAATTTGAGTCTGTTCGCGGTATTTCATTTCTTGTTTGAGTTGCTCTAACAACTCAAGATGGGCGCTTTCGGCTTTTTCACGCTCTAAAATTTCTAAGTTAAGTTGCTCAATATTGCCTTGAAGCTGAGTATTCAGTTCCGCATCACGCTTTCGCATCACTTCGAGCTTATCAACCATGCGCGTTAAACGCTGGCGAGACTCTTCTAATTGCTCTACCACCACCGAAAGAAAATAAACTGCTAATGGCGTAATAATTAAGCCAAAGAAAATGGAGCCGACCATATCGAGGCTATCGACTTGTCCCCGAAGAAAAATCGCTACCGCCATTTGCATTATCATGGCGAGCACAACTAACGCTGACGCGAGAAGCAAAGAGAAACGCACTAAGCCTAGCTTCATCATCAGGTCAACATAGTATTGTGCAAGACCGCGAAGTACTTTCATAACCACCCCTTAGTTAAATTCTCACTGAATCATATATCAAACAGGGCTGTTTCGGATGGGGTTTCATACGAAATATCGATCCTGCTCATTAAATCGTCGGTCACAATGGGATATTCACCCGTGTATTAGTAACTTTATTACGATAATCACTATTTATATCAATGCTATCAAAGTAAACTTTAATTTATATCATTCCCGTAAAAGAATTTGGCTGGAAAGGTGCCTATGTCCTCTTCAAATATGGGTTCGCCCCGTCTTGAACCTCGTAAAAAAGCGCTGACGATCCGCAAAATTGAGTTTGTGGAAATTTACCAGCCAATCAGCAACATTGAAGCTCAGCATCAAGCCCAGCGTTGCTTGTCTTGCGGCAGCCCCTATTGTGAGTGGAAATGCCCACTCCATAACCCTATCCCAAATTGGTTAAAGCTGGCTGGAGAAGGTCGAATTCTTGAGGCTGCAGAGCTTTGTCATCACACCAACAGCTTGCCTGAAATTTGCGGTCGAATTTGCCCACAGGAACAATTGTGTGAAGCCGCCTGTGTCCTGAATGAAACTTTTGGTTCCGTCACGATTGGGCATTTGGAGCGCTATATTACCGATACTGCGTTTGAGCAAGGTTGGCGCCCTGACCTTTCCCATGTTAGGGATACAGGTAAGCGGGTCGCGATTATCGGCGCGGGTCCCGCAGGTCTTTCCTGTGCCGATGTACTGGCTCGTCACGGCGTTCAAGCAACGGTGTTTGATAAACATCCTGAAATCGGTGGGTTACTCACTTTTGGTATACCCGCATTTAAGTTAGAAAAGCAGATAATGCAGCACCGACGACGTATTTTTGAAGAAATGGGGATTATCTTTAAACTTAATACCGAGATTGGGCTACATATCCCGTTAGAAACGTTACTCAATGAGTTTGATGCGATTTTTATTGGAACCGGCACCCATCATCCCGTTTCAGGCAATCTCCCCAACGAAGACGCCATAGGCGTTTATCAAGCACTTCCTTATCTAGTGGGCAATGCACGTCACTTATTAGGCTATTCTGACGATCCCCGATATCCTTACGTGTCACTGGCAAATAAGAATGTAACCGTGTTGGGAGCAGGAGATACCGCGATGGATTGTGTCCGCAGCGCTATCCGCCAAGGCGCAAGCAAAGTCAGTTGTATCTACCGCCGAGGCGCTTCGGAAATACCTGCAACGCCGCGAGAAGTCTTGCACGCTCAAGAAGAAGGCGTACAGTTCCATTTTCACTTACAACCCATTGGGATTAACACCGATGCTGAGGGGCAAGTTATTGGTGTCCATTTCGCCAGCACATTATCGAATTCCACAAAATCGGAAGATATTACACACCCTGCTGATGTGGTCATTATTGCATTTGGTTTTGAATCTGATGATATGCCGTGGATTAGCGCACAAGCCATACAGCGCGATACGAACGGTAGAATAGTGGCACCTAGCCATCATCCTTATGCTTACCAGACTTCGCACTCTAAAATTTTTGCAGGGGGAGATGTGGTGCACGGTTCTGATTTGGTGGTAACAGCGATTGCCGAAGGGCGTGGAGCCGCAGAAGGGATAATGAGTTTTCTTCAGGTATAAAAAAAGAGGAATTTCTTCCTCTTTTTAGCATTTACTATATCAGTCTTAGCTGCCACGATTTGTGCTTATTTCACAACCCGTAACGCTGGACGACCTTTCGGTGGTCTTGGTGGTTCATCGTCTGGGGATGAAGGTTCTTCAGTTTGAGAGGCTTCATCATGAACCAATACGATGTTGTCAGACAGTGCTTCATCAGTCGTGTTGCCTTCCCCATCAAAGTGCTCATCATAAGCCGCTTCAGGTTCAAACATCATACCAGCGCCATTTTCACGTGCATATACCGCCATGATAGCCGCCATTGGAACATATACCTGACGAGGTACACCGCCGAATCGCGCATTAAACCGCACTTCTTCATTGGTAATTTCAAAGTTGCCCACTGCACGCGGGGCAACATTTAAAACAATTTGCCCATCACGCGCAAATTCCATTGGAACATTCACCATGGGAAGAGTGACATCAACCACCAAATGCGGAGTCATATCGTTATCCAGCAACCACTCATAGTGGGCGCGCAGCAGATAAGGGCGACGTGGTGTCATTGGTGCCATTTCCATCATCCGACTTAGCCTCGTGCTGACAGGCGCATTTCACGCTCTAATTCAGTTAATGATGCTAAAAATGCATCGCGCTCAAATACACGCTGCATGTACATCTGTAAATGTTTGCTGATTGCAGGCTTTAATTCGATACCTAAAACAGGTAAGCGCCATAATAGCGGTGCTAAATAGCAATCAACTAAGCTGAATTCATCACTCATAAAGAATGGCATTTCAGCCAGTACAGGTGAAACTGCAATCAGTTCTTCCGCTAATTGGCGACGAGCTGCATCTGCTTCTTGTGCTGTACCCTTCTCGATTTTAGCCATCAATGAGTACCAGTCTCTGCGAATACGATGCATCAGCTGACGGCTAGTACCACGAGCCACTGGGTAAACAGGCATTAACGGTGGATGAGGAAAACGCTCATCGAGGTATTCCATAATGATATCTGGATCATACAAAGTCAGGTCACGATCCACTAGCGTTGGAACACTTTGATATGGGTTAAGATCAATAAGGTCTTGAGGCATATGACCAGGTTCGACATGTTCAATCTCAACGCTAACACCTTTTTCAGCAAGCACAATACGTACTTGATGGCTAAAAATATCAGTTGGGCCTGAAAACAATGTCATTACCGAACGTTTATTAGGAGCAACAGCCATTAAAACCTCCAAATGATAAAAATAATGATCCTTAAATAAGGATTAATTCATTATTTTCATTTTTAAAATCCCATGTACTTAACCTTCAAGATCCATTTTGAAAGTCAGCACAACCCTCTCGCTTCATGAAAGCGAGAAATAATCAAATAAAAAACTGGGACATAGTCTAACAGATTTTGTACAGCTTAGGGGGCTAACCTAGAGAAAATCATCGGTTAATTTTATTAGAGAGGAATAAATTCATAAAAATCAGTGTTATTAGCCTTAAATTTTGAATAAACAAACATTAAAACCTTAAAGTTAACTCCATTCTTGATGGGTTATATTTTTACTGCATTTGAAATATGACACAAAAATAGAGTGGAATAATAAAATAATGTCTTCTGTCTGTCTTTATTTTAATTAAATAAGACTGGCTCAATATTTGATTTATTTTAGGCAATAAAAAACCCGCCATAAAGACGGGCTTTTTCATCAATTTTATGCCCAGAAGGCAATAAATTAACGTTTGGAGAACTGTGGACGACGACGTGCTTTACGCAGACCCACTTTCTTACGTTCAACAGAACGCGCATCACGGGTAACGAAACCAGCTTTACGCAGATCAGAACGAAGAGTCTCGTCATAAGCCATCAGTGCACGTGTAATACCGTGACGGATTGCGCCTGCCTGACCAGAGATACCACCACCTTTAACAGTGATGTACAGGTCCAGTTTTTCTAACATTTCAACCAGTTCTAACGGCTGACGAACTACCATGCGCGCAGTTTCGCGACCAAAGTATTGTTCCAGTGTACGTTGATTGATTGTGATGTTACCGCTACCCGGCTTAATAAAGACACGAGCAGATGAGCTTTTGCGGCGACCAGTGCCGTAGTATTGATTTTCAGCCATTGCTATAATCCCGATTAAATGTCAAGAACTTGCGGTTGTTGTGCCGCGTGGTTGTGCTCATTACCTGCGTAAACTTTCAGTTTACGGTACATTGCACGACCCAGAGGTCCTTTTGGCAACATGCCTTTAACCGCGATTTCAAGCACACGCTCAGGACTACGAGCAATCATCTCTTCGAAAGTTGCTTGCTTGATTCCACCAATATGGCCAGTGTGGCGATAGTAGATTTTGTCTTCGCGTTTTTTGCCGGTAACAGCAATTTTTTCTGCATTCAGAACGATGATGTAATCACCAGTATCCACGTGCGGAGTATATTCCGCTTTATGCTTACCGCGCAGACGGCTAGCAATTTCAGTTGCAAGACGGCCTAAAGTTTTGCCATCTGCATCAACAACATACCAGTCGCGTTTTACGGTCTCTGGTTTAGCTGTAAAAGTTTTCATTAAAACTTACCCAATATTGAAGTTACACGTTGTGTGAACACTCATGTTCGTAAAATATAGCGAGGTTCACGCGACTCATTGTCCAGCAAACCCACCCCTTCGAGCAGCCTAGCTGGCATTAATGCGTTATTTTTTGGGAAATAAAAAACAACGCCGTAACGTGGGGTCGCAAGATTATAGAGAAGTCAGCAACAAAAATCGACCCCAAATGCATTTTTTTTACGTTCAAATAAATAATTAGTGCCACCTATTCAAAAAGCACGCATAAATCCCGAGAGAAAATGGCGTCCTTGAGACCCATTTCCTCTTTGGCTTCTATGATAAATGCGGGATTTTCAAATATTCTTCACTTTGCATTTCTTGCAAGCGAGAAAGGCAGCGCTGATATTCAAACGCCAAAAGTTGCCCTTGATAAAGTGAATCCATCGGCACCTGTGCATTGATCATCAATTTTACCTTACGTTCATAGAATTCATCAATAAGCGCGAGAAAACGTCTGGCAGGATTTTCATCTTTCATCCCCATCACGGGAACGTCATAAAGCAATACCGTATGATAACAATTTGAGAGGTAGATATAGTCGTTTTGGCTGCGAGGCTCTTCACATAAAACCTTAAAGCTGATTGCCAATACTCCTTCCGCGGAGCGAATTGCCTGCATTTTCCTATGATTAACTTCTAATACCGGATTTTGCTGGCCTTCTTTACCTGCCAGTTTTACAAACACCTCATCTAAATGATGGCGATTTTGTTCGTTTATTGGCGATAAAAATAGATGCGCTTGAGTCAGCGTACGCAAGCGATAGTCAATCCCCGCATCCACATTCATTACGTCACAATATTTTTTTATCTGTTCGATGGCTGGCAAAAAGCGAGCGCGTTGCAAACCGTTGCGATAAAGGTTGTCAGGGATGATATTGGATGTCGCGACTAACGTGATGCCTCGCGCAAAGAGCCCTTCTAATAAGGTTCCTAAAATCATCGCATCGGTAATGTCCGAGACAAAAAACTCATCGAAACACAAAACATCCGTCTGTTTTTTAAATTCATCAGCAATAATGTCGAGCGGATTTTCCTGTCCTTGTAGCGCCATTAAGTCTTCCTGCACTTTCTTCATAAAGCGATGAAAGTGTAAACGCAATTTGCGTTCTCCCGGTAAACTGTCGTAGAACATGTCCATCAACCATGTTTTACCGCGACCTACGCCCCCCCACATATATAACCCCTGAACTGGCTCACAGGTTTTTGTGGATGATTTCCCTAACAAGCGCCCAAAGCGCTGTTTTAGACCGTTTGGTTTTTCATTTGGGAAGCAAGGCGTAGCGCTGCAAAGTTGCTGATAAATCTTGTCTAATCGCTCTACGGCTTGTTTTTGTACGTCATCCGGCTGGTAATTGCCTTGCTCAAGAGCTTGTTGGTAACGCATGGTAGGGGTCATCGGTGACATCAACTCAGTGATCCTTAAAATTTTCGGTTTTTTTTACCGTTATATGATATACACTGCCTTTATTATAACCAGATTCTGTTAGCATTTAACTTTCGATTAACTATTCGGCATAGAGTAAGGAATTTCGCTTTATTATTCCACTCTTTAGCATTAACAGATTTGCTATTAGCAGGTATAGTTAGGGTAATCGAGCTAAATTTTGGCGACCATTTTCTGTGAATTTTGATTGAAGTAAACGAAGGAGTTAGCATGACTTGGGAGTATGCACTAATAGGATTAGTTGTTGGCTTTATCATCGGCGCATTGGTTGTGCGTTATGGCAATCCAAAACTTCGTCAACAAAAAACAGCACAAGCTGAATTAGACAAAAAAAGCACTGAGTTGGAAGAGTATCGTAAAGAACTCGTTAGCCATTTTGCTCGCAGCGCAGAGTTATTGGATAAAATGGCACGCGACTATCGCCAACTGTATCAACATATGGCGCAAAGCTCTTCCGAGTTAATGCCGGATATGCAAGATAACCCATTCCATTATCGTTTAACTGAATCTGAAGCCGATAATGACCAAGCACCGGTTAAAATGCCACCGAGAGATTACTCTGAAGGTGCTTCAGGGCTGTTCCGCCCTCTCGATGAAAAAGAGAAGTAATTTTTGATTATGCCACCAGTAGCGCCCGTTACTGGTGGTGTTATTTCCCTCACTGTATCATTCCAATTCCGAATAAAATCTTATAGTTAGTTTAGCTACTGTATAGAAGTTAGCGTTTCACCTAAACATCATGTAAATGGATGTAAAATTGTGGATAAGTACTATCCGCATAGGGAACTTTTCCGCATAATCCGTGGTCATAGTCATCAGTAAAATATTATTTGAGACCCCAAAATACCTCCGCCCATATGACCTTAGTGTACCGTTTATAGGTACCATTCATATGAGCTGATATTTTCTATTGAGAGAATCTACGGAATGATGAAAAGAAAAAATTTCTTTCTGACAGCAGTCGCAATGAGTTTAGGTTTAACCCTGTCCACGATCCCAGCAATCAGCAGCGCCGCTTTACCGGCCACATTACCGGCAACCGCACAAAGCCAAAACATGCCGAGTTTAGCGCCTATGCTGGAAAAAGTGCTGCCTGCCGTCGTGAATATCCATGTTTCAGGCACCCGTGTACAAAATCAACAGATTCCTGAAGAACTGAAATTCTTCTTTGGTCCAAATGCACCTTCACAACAACAAAGCGTGCGCCCATTTGAAGGTTTAGGTTCTGGTGTCATCATCGATGCGACACAAGGTTATGTTTTAACCAATAATCACGTTATTGATGGTGCCGACAAAATCCAAATTCAGCTCAATGACGGTCGTGAAATTGACGTTAAACTGATTGGTAAAGATCCACAAACTGACATTGCACTGTTAAAAATCAGCAATGCAAAAGATATCAAAAACCTCACCGCGGTTTCTATTGCGGACTCCGATAAACTGCGTGTTGGTGATTTTGCCGTCGCTGTTGGTAACCCATTCGGTTTAGGACAAACTGCCACATCCGGGATTATCTCTGCGTTAGGTCGTAGTGGATTAAATCTGGAAGGCTTAGAAAACTTTATCCAGACCGATGCCTCAATCAACCGTGGTAACTCTGGTGGTGCACTGGTTAACTTAAACGGTGAGCTGATTGGGATTAACACTGCAATTTTAGCACCGGGTGGCGGAAATATTGGCATCGGCTTTGCTATCCCGAGCAACATGGCGAAAAGCCTGAGTGAGCAGCTGATTAAACACGGTGAAGTTAAACGCGGAATTTTAGGTATTAAAGGTACAGAGATGAACTCTGATATCGCTAAAGCCTTCAATATCGATGCTCAGCGTGGCGCTTTCGTCAGTGAAGTGATTCCAAAATCATCAGCGGCAAAAGCAGGCATTAAATCGGGTGACGTTTTAGTCTCCGTTGATGGTAAACGTATCAATAGCTTCGCTGAATTAAGAGCAAAAATTGGTACCAGCCAGTTAGGCAAAGAAATCACCCTTGGTCTGATCCGTTCAGGCAAACCAATGGAAGTGAAAGTGGTACTAGAAAGCGATGAAGGTTCAGCGACCAACGCGGAAAAACTGAGTGAATCCTTATTAGGCGCCACCATTTCCAATGCGGTTGTCAGCAATACCAAAGGGGTACAAGTTGACAGCGTAGCACCTAAGTCTCCGGCCGCAGCAGTTGGTTTAGCGAAAGGCGACCTTATCTTTGGCGTGAATGACACTCGCGTAGAAAGTATCGACCAATTCCGCAAAATCATCGATAGCAAACCGCCAGTATTAGCGATGAAAGTGCTGCGTGGTGGTGAAACGCTCTACTTATTAATGAAAAACTAATTCATTAAGTTACCGCACATAAATCAATAAAACGGGTACAGTATCACTCTGCTGTACCCGTTTTTTTATGTTATGCTCAAAGCATTTCTCTGTCTGTCATTTCCACCATAGCGAACTTGGTAACCTTTAACATGGTCAAAAAGCTGCTTGTGTCTGTCCTGCTTGGATTGGTCACTGCCTCAATCATTATTGTGGCTGTCCCCTCATTACGCCCACAGGGACTGGCTGATTTACTGTATGGGAAAACCAATAGCGAGCCTGTAAGCTATAACAAAGCCGTACGCCGTGCCGCGCCTGCGGTGGTGTATGTCTATAGCAGTTCTAAGGGGAGTTTTTCCCAATCTGGCCGGGAATTACAATCTCTTGGATCAGGGGTGATATTAAGTGCTAATGGTTACATAGTGACCAACAAACATGTGGTAGATAACCCTGACCAAATCCTTGTCGCTCTACAAGACGGTGCCATTTTCGATGCGTTCTTAGTCGGCTCAGACCCCCTCACCGACCTCGCAGTCTTAAAGATAGACGCTGAAAATCTCCCAGTTATCCCCATTAATACCAAGCGCATCACCCATGTTGGGGATGTGGTTCTGGCGATTGGAAACCCTTATAACCTCGGGCAAACAGTCACCCAAGGGATCATAAGCGCGACAGGACGAGTCGGTTTAAGCTCCACCCGCCGCCAAAATTTCCTGCAAACCGATGCCTCGATTAACTCGGGTAACTCCGGTGGCGCCCTTATCAACACGGAAGGGGAATTGGTTGGCATAAATACCCTTTCATTCAGCGCAGGGCAAGGAGTCAGTTCCGAAGGATTGAGTTTTGCTATTCCAACCGCCCTAGCAACCAAAATCATGGAAAAACTGATCCGTGATGGTCGTGTCGTGCGAGGCTACATCGGCATTACGGCTCGTGAATTACCGCAAATTCGCACAAATACAAATAATATCAACCAAATTCAAGGGTTAAGGGTTTTCCAAGTTTCAGCCAATGGACCTGCTGCAAAATCAGGCATTGAGCAAGGGGATGTTATTTTATCCTTAGATGGAAAACCTGCCGTTTCTGCCGCAGAAACCATGGATTATGTCGCCGAAATTCGCCCCGGAACAAAAATTCCCGTTCAGATTTTACGTGATGGTAATGTGCAAAACATCGATATCGTGATTGAAGAACTTCCTGAAGGGCAAGCAAACTAACCCCTCAATTCTGCCCAGTCAAATCTTTCACCCAAAATAAGCCCAAAAAAAAGGTTGTTCCGATAAAGAACAACCTTTTTTGTTTCTGCAATCTTGTTTTTGCAATGATATCAACGCAATCTGGGATTAGTCTTCAGATTTAACGCGTTGAATATTAGCGCCTAACGCATTTAATTTCGCTTCAATATTTTCATATCCACGATCGATATGATAGATACGGTCAACTGTCGTTGTTCCACCCGCGATACAACCTGCAATCACTAAACTTGCTGACGCACGTAAATCTGTTGCCATCACTTGCGCCCCCGTGAGCTTTTCAACGCCATGACACACAACGGTATTACTTTCGATATCCGCGTGTGCACCCATACGAATTAACTCAGGAATATGCATAAAACGGTTTTCGAAAATGGTTTCGGTGATAACACCGGTACCTTCAGCCACCAAGTTTAATAGGCTAAATTGCGCTTGCATATCAGTAGGGAAACCAGGATGTGGAGCTGTACGCAATGTAACCGCTTTTGGACGTTTACCATGCATGTCTAGGCTAATCCAATCTTCACCCGTTTGAACATCAGCCCCAGCTTCACGTAATTTCGCCAGCACCGCATCCAGAGTGTCTGGACGTGCATTACGGCAAACTACTTTACCGCGAGAAACCGCTGCAGCAATTAAGAATGTACCTGTTTCAATACGATCTGGCAGAACGCGATACACACCACCACCTAAACGAGCCACACCTTCAATGACAATACGGTCAGTTCCTGCACCAGTGATTTTCGCACCTAATGCATTTAAGAAATTAGCAGTATCTTCAATTTCAGGCTCACGAGCGGCGTTCTCGATGGAAGTGGTTCCTTCAGCAAGCGCAGCAGCTGTCATGATGCTGATAGTGGCACCCACGCTCACTTTGTCCATCACGATGTCAGCGCCTTTCAGGCGACCATTCACCGTTGCCTTAACATAACCATCTTCAAGGACAATATTGGCACCTAACTTCTCTAACCCGCTAATATGTAAATCCACTGGACGAGCGCCAATGGCACAACCACCCGGTAGAGAAACTTCACCATGGCCAAAGCGTGCAACCAGCGGCGCTAATGCCCAAATAGAGGCACGCATGGTTTTTACTAGATCATACGGCGCACAATATTCAGTCACATTGCTAGCATCAACAAAAATCGAACCATTACGCTCGATTTTGACGCCAAGTTGGCTCAGTAACTTAATTGTGGTGTCGATGTCTTTCAGCTTAGGGACATTCTGTAATTCAACTGGCTCTTCAGCCAGTAAAGCAGCGAACAGGATTGGCAGTGCGGCGTTTTTAGCGCCTGAAATAGAGACTTCCCCTTCTAAGCGGGTTGGTCCTTTAACTAAAAATTTATCCATTCTGGTATTCTCGTGTGTCAGATTTTTACAAACTGTTCGCTTACATTTTCAAACTTATAGGCCGCTCAGCTTACGATCACGCTCCCACTGCGCTGGGGTATAAGCTTTGATTGAAAGCGCATGAATTCGATTGTCCGCAATATATTCCATTAACGGCGCATAGACTGCTTGCTGCTGTTTAACACGGCTCATGCCGTCAAAAAGGCTGCCAACAGCGATAACTTGAAAATGACTGCCATCGCCATTCACTATCACTTCATCCAGTGACAGCTTTTCCATTAAGACTTGTTTAATTTCGTTGGTATCCATAATGACTCAATTTTGTAATTAATTATGATAATAAATATAGCCATCTATCCTAAAGGATTCAGCTTAACACTTAAACTAAAGAAAACGCTTCTGGTGTATAAAAACACTCAGAAGCGCTATTTTTTACATAACTTGACTTAATCCATCAGCAGGGATTTTACCCCGTACAATTCCATCAAGGTATTCAAATTATCACTCACACCAACAATACCTAAATGGCTTTGTTGGGACTGATACTCACCTTTTAAGCGTACTAGCATTGCCAGTCCGGTAGAATCCACATGAGTTAAAGCAGAAACATCAACTTGCTCAACTTGGGTCAATAGTGTTTGGCGCTTGTCCCAAAATTCAACCAGAGAATCGCGATTTAAAATACCGGAAAAAGCCAATGTTTTGTTATTTTTCGTCCAAGATAACAGACTACTCATCTTAATTGTTCTCTTCTAACGTAATCGGCACCTGAGCACTACGTTGTAATTGAGCAGTCAATCCATCAATACCTTGCTTACGCAGAATATCACCCCACTCATTTTGCTTGGTGGTAATCATACTCACGCCTTCTGCAATCATGTCATACGCCTGCCAGTAACCTGTTTTACTGTTTTTACGCCATTGGAAATCCAAACGTACTGGAGGGCGACCATTAGTATCATTGATGGTCACACGGATAGCGACAATATTTTTGTCGCCAATCGGCTGCTCAGGAGCGATGGTGTACGTCTGACCGTGATACATTGCCAGTGCTTGACCGTAAACTTGCTCAAGATAAGACTCAAATGCTTTAAAATACGCATCGCGCTGCGCTGGGGTAGCATCTTTATAATAAGTCCCTAATACCAACGCGCCCGCATATTTAATTTGCACATATGGCAGTAACTCTTCACGCACGATGGTACGTAAGTAATCTGGGTTTTGTTTGATTTGAGGCTGCTGTGCTTTTAAGCGATCGAAAGTTTTCGCTGCGGCTTCTTCCATAAGCTTATAAGGATTAGTTTGGTCAATCGCCATCGCAAATGGCGCAACCACTAACATAGCTATCATTATTAAACGTTTAAACATAATTCATTCCTTTTAAGTTCACAGGGAATTACAACTTAGTGAGCAACAGGCTCTGACGGTGCCGCAACATGAGCCTCTGGCGCAGATGCTGGCGCAGCTGCAGAACCTTGGCTATCACCACTCTTATACAAGAATTGACCAATTAAATCTTCCAGTACCATTGCCGGTTTGGTGTCTTCTAAACGACTGCCATCTTTTAACATCGCAATCCCCATATCTTCATCATAAGGACCGATATTCATGGCGATATACTGTTCACCAAGCAGGCCTGAAGTACGAATTGATAGCGAGCTGGAATCAGGAATATTGTCATATTCGCTGAGTAAATCGATTTGAACGTCGGGAATATAGTTCTTTTTATCTAAAGAAATATTCGCAACCCGTCCCACGACAACGCCACCGACTTTGATTGGAGAGCCGACTTTTAAGCCACCCACGTTTTCAAAAGAGGCGGAAACTCGGTAAGTTGACTGACTACCAATCGATTGTAAATCCGCCACTTTTAAGCAGAGGAACACAATTGCGGCGATCGCCAGCAACATAAAACAACCCACCCATATTTCACTTTTTTTACTTTGCATGACTTAGTTCCCAAACATCAGTGCTGTCAGTACGAAATCTAACCCTAGAACCGATAATGATGCATGCACAACAGTTTTCGTCGTTGCACGGCTAATTCCTTCCGAGGTTGGAATCGCATCATAACCATTAAATAGTGCAATCCACGTTACCGTGATTGCAAAGACTAAACTCTTGATAAAACAGTTCACTAAATCCAATCGCCACTCGACGGAAGATTGCATGGATGACCAGAAGAAGCCCGGGTCAATCCCTTTCCAATCCACACCAACAATGGCACCACCGATAATACCGACGGCAACAAAGATCAGCGATAACAGCGGCATGCTAATGAATCCAGCCCAAAATCTTGGGGCAACAACACGGCGCAGAGGATCCACCGCCATCATTTCTAAACTTGAAATCTGCTCAGTGGCTTTCATCAAACCAATTTCTGCGGTTAATGCCGAACCAGCTCGTCCCGCAAACAACAGCGCAGTGACCACAGGCCCCAGTTCGCGCAATAGTGAGAGCGCAACCATCATGCCAAGGCTCGCTTCTGCACTGAACGTCGTCAGTACCAAATAACCTTGTAAGCCGAGCACCATCCCGATAAACAGACCGGACACCGCCACAATGAGTAGAGACTGAACCCCTACCGAATAAAGCTGTTTAACTAACAGCGGCCACTGCTTGCCAAACTCAGGTTTGCCAAATAGTGCACCAAATAATAAATAGCCTGCTCGACCAAAAGCCGCAAATGTTTCAATCCATCGACGTCCGAAGGCAGCAATCGCCTTAATTATCATGTTCATTTACCCTAATAAATCAGCCGAATAGTCATTGGCAGGAAAGCGGAATGGCACAGGGCCATCAGCGATACCGTCCATAAACTGTCTGACGCGCGGATCTTGGTTTTCACGTAATTCTTCCCCAGTTCCTTTCGCAATAACATGCTGCTGCGCCACAATATACGCTTTATCGGCAATACTTAGCACTTCAGGAACATCATGGGAAACCACCACGCAAGTAACGCCTAACGCTTGGTTGAGTTCATCAATCAGTTTGACCAAAACCCCCATCGTAATTGGGTCTTGCCCTACAAACGGCTCATCAAACATAATCAGGTCAGGATCCAGAGCGATAGCTCTTGCCAGCGCCGCACGGCGTGCCATTCCCCCTGAAAGTTCTGATGGCATTAATTTAGCGGCTCCGCGTAACCCCACCGCCTCTAATTTCATCATCACCGTCGTATGAATCAATGATTCCGGTAAATTAGTGTGCTCACGCAAAGGGAAAGCCACGTTATTGAAAACGTCCATATCGGTAAACAAGGCACCGGATTGGAATAACATGCTCATTTTTTTACGCGATTGGTATAACTTAGAACGAGACAGCGCAGGAATATTATCGCCATCAAACCAGATTTCACCTTCCTCTGGGCGCAGTTGTCCGCCAATCAGTCTGAGCAATGTGGTTTTACCAATCCCTGAAGGCCCCATAATCGCAGTAATTTTACCACGAGGCACAGTTAGGTTAATATTTTCGAATATTTTCCTATTGCCCCGCGTAAATGACATGTTTTTGACTTCGATTAAGTTCTCTGTCTGTGCTTGCATCGTTTAATAGCTCGTTATAGGTCAAACTATGATTCTGCCTAAATAAATTCAGGGTTTTACAGAAACATAAACCAAATAGTATTAACTAATATTTTACCTAATTAATAGAAGATAGCTCTTAGAAATTTATATATCCAACCATAAGGGTAAGAGAATTAAAAAAATTTTTTTTGGGCATCGGTGCGGTTAATCCCTAAAAGGCTCTTTTGAGCTCAAATCGCTAATAAAGACTCATAACCATGACATTCATAAAAGCTTAGAGACAAAATACTTACTGATACTAAGTATTCGTTATACAATCCGATTTCTCTTTTTTGATCTAACCGAAACTTTGGATCCAACCGACACTTTTGATTCACCCGAAAACACACATGGAATTAGACATGTCAAATATCGATTTTCAGAAAGTAGGTAAAGAAGTTCTCCATATCGAACGCGAAGGTCTGAAAAACCTAGAACAATATATTAATCATGACTTTGACCTTGCTTGCCAGCAAATTTTTGCTTGTCAGGGAAAAGTGGTCGTTATGGGGATGGGGAAATCAGGGCATATTGGACGGAAAATTGCGGCGACGCTTGCCAGCACAGGAACGCCTTCATTTTTCGTGCACCCTGGAGAAGCTAGCCATGGCGATTTAGGGATGATCTCCAATAAAGACGTTGTATTAGCGATTTCGAACTCTGGTGAATCAGGAGAGATCTTAGCCCTTCTGCCAGTGTTAAAGCGTATCAAAGTCCCACTGATCTGCATGACCAATAACCCAGACAGTAACATGGGCAAATATGCAGATATCCATTTATGCATAAAAGTGCCGCAAGAAGCCTGCCCACTAGGTTTGGCACCAACAACAAGTACCACGGCAACATTAGTGATGGGCGATGCGTTAGCCATTGCATTATTAACCGCCCGCGGCTTCACCGCAGACGATTTTGCGCTATCTCATCCAGGGGGCGCACTTGGGCGCAAACTTTTACTCTTAGTTCGTGATTTAATGAGTACCGGTGACGATGTCCCTCATATTCCGAAAAGTGCCACATTACGCGAAGCCCTTGTGGAAATTACCCGTAAAAAGCTGGGTATGACCGTCATTTGTGATGACGATATGAATATTCAAGGGATATTCACGGATGGGGATTTGCGCCGTATTTTTGATATGGGCATCGACCTTAATAATGCCAAAATTGCCGATTTAATGACGCCGGGCGGTATTCGAGTCGCGCCAGGTATGCTAGCTGTTGAAGCGCTGAACCTGATGCAATCTCGCCATGTCACGTCGTTATTAGTGGCAGATGGCGACCAATTAGTGGGTGTTCTCCATATGCACGACCTACTGCAAGCGGGTGTGGTATAAGTCGAAAGTATACATAAAGGAAATAGAATGAACCCTAATTATCAGAATACTTGCTATGGGTCTGTAGCAAATTCTGTGATAGAAAAAGCGACCAAAATTAAACTGCTTATCTGTGATGTCGATGGCGTGATGTCCGACGGTTTAATTTATATGGGGAATAATGGCGAAGAATTAAAAGCCTTTAATGTCCGCGATGGGTATGGCATTCGCTGCCTATTAACCTCAGGTATCGAAGTCGCTATTATCACCGGACGCAAAGCTAAATTGCTGGAAGACAGAGCCCAAACGTTAGGTATTACATATCTTTACCAAGGACAAAGCGATAAGCTTTTGGCGTATCGCGAACTGTTAGATAAACTACAACTAACAGAAGAGCAAACAGCTTACATTGGTGATGACCTCATTGACTGGCCCGTGATGGCAAAAGTTGGGTTATCCGTTGCGGTTGCTGATGCACACCCTTTGTTATTACCTAAAGCAGACTATGTAACACATATTGGTGGCGGAAAAGGGGCAGTACGTGAACTCTGCGACCTGATTCTGTTATCCCAAAATAAACTGGAAGAAGCTAAAGGCTTGTCGATTTAAAGAACAGATATCATTCATGAGCAACGCAAAAAAGTGGTTAATCATTGTTTTATCCCTCATTGTACTGGGGCTAATTGGTTGGAACTTTTCGGTTTACGATGACTCCAAACCATTAACAACCGAAATCAATGACGGGAAACCTAATTATCAAACTGATGATTCGGTAACTTTCGTCTATAATCCTGCGGGCGATTTAGCCTATAAACTCGCCGCGAGCAAAGTTGATAATTATACCGATGGGAAAATCACGTGGTTTACCAATCCGGTATTAACCACTTATAACGATGCGGGTACGCCGACTTGGACGGTGAAATCCATTAAGGCAAGATTAACCAAAGAGCGTGTGCTCTACCTGTATAGCGATGTTCAAGTTGACAGTTTGACTCCTGAGCCTCAAATCCAGCGCATTACCACAGATAATGCGGTGGTCAATCTAGTCACACAAGATGTTTCATCTGACGATAAAGTTACCATTATCGGACACGGGCTAAATTCAACGGGCTTAAAAATGAAGGGGAACCTTCGTACAAGAACCGCTGAATTAATTGAAGATGTTAAAACTCACTATGAGTTACAACCAAAAGAGCAACACAATGAATCAAGTAACTAAGAAAAGTTTTATTCAAGGGGCTATTGCAAGTGCAATTTTGGCTCTTAGCCTACCGGCAATGGCACTGAAAACAGATACCCAACAACCGATGACCATTAATTCGGTTAAGCAATCTCTTGATTTAGAAAAAAATATCACCACATTTACTGATGACGTTGTTATCAAGCAAGGTTCCATTGATATTCGTGCCAACAAAGTTGTTGTGACTCGCCCAAGCAGCGATTCCGATAAAATCGTCATTGAAGCATTTGGTACGCCAGTGACTTTCTTCCAGTTACAAGACGATGGCAAACCAATTAAAGGTCACGCATCCAAAGCACGTTATGAAGTTGATCAGCAGCTGGTGACATTAACGGGTGATGCCTACCTTGAGCAGCTCGATAGTAATATCAAAGGCGATAAGATCACTTACGTCGTTCCAACGCAAAAAATGGAAGCGTTCAGCGATAAAGGCAAGCGCGTAACAACTGTCTTATTACCAGCCCAGTTACAAGAGAAAGGCCCAGCAGCGCAGGGTTCATCAACAAGTAAGAGTAAATAATTGTTATGGCAACACTAACCGCAGAGAATCTGGCGAAATCCTATAAAAAACGCAGCGTAGTCACTGACGTCAGCCTGGAAGTGAAATCAGGGGAAATCGTCGGTCTCTTAGGCCCTAACGGTGCGGGTAAAACGACCACTTTTTATATGGTAGTCGGCATTGTTCAGCGGGATGCTGGTAAAATTTTAATTGATGGTGAGGATATTAGCTTACTTCCTCTGCATGAGCGCGCTCGTCGTGGCATTGGCTATCTTCCTCAAGAAGCATCTATTTTCCGCCGCCTCAGTGTGTATGATAACCTGATGGCCGTGTTAGAAATTCGCCCTGACTTAACCTCAGAACAGCGCAAAGAGCGCGCTGAAGAGCTGATGGAGGAGTTCAGTATTACTCACCTGCGTGATAGCGTAGGTCAGTCACTGTCCGGTGGTGAGCGTCGTCGAGTAGAAATTGCACGCGCCCTCGCTGCTAATCCAAAATTTATCCTGTTAGATGAGCCGTTTGCAGGGGTTGACCCGATTTCCGTTTTGGATATCAAAAAAATCATCCAACACTTGCGTGACTATGGGCTTGGCGTGTTAATCACCGACCATAACGTCCGCGAAACTCTCGATGTTTGCGAGCGTGCTTACATTGTCAGCCAAGGGCACTTGATTGCTCACGGCTCACCAGAGATGATCCTTGAAAACGAGCAAGTGAAACGTGTTTATTTGGGTGAAGGCTTTAGACTGTAGTTTGTAGACTGTAGTTTGTAGACTGTCGTTTGTAGTATTGCCTTGTTGGTTGTCATGACATTGGTTGTGTAAGTGGTAATGGAGAATAAAGCACATTCATGAAGCAAAGTTTGCAGCTCAGAATCAGTCAACAACTTGCAATGACACCTCAATTGCAACAGGCCATCCGCCTGTTGCAGTTATCCACACTTGAGCTTCAACAAGAAATTCAACTCGCACTTGAAACCAACCCTCTGCTTGAACAAGAAGAGTCATCCTCTGAGCAAGAGAACTTAGATAACCTAGGCAACGACACTGACAGCAGCGAAATCGATACCAAAGATGCCCTTGAAAACGCGGATATGCCCGATGAGCTTCCACTAGATGCTGATTGGGATGAAATCTATACAGCAGGTACCCCGTCGGGCACTAGCAACGACTACAGCTTCGATGAACTTCCTGTTTACCAAGGGGAAACTACCCAAACACTGCAAGATTATCTAATCTGGCAAGCGGATCTCACCCCGTTTACCGATACCGATCGCGCGATTGCGACTTCGATTATCGATTCAATTGATGATTCAGGCTATCTAACAAGCTCAATCAGTGAGATCCACGAAGGGATTGATGACCCCGATATCACCTTAGAAGAAGTCGTTGCCGTTTTAAAACGTATCCAGCATTTTGACCCATTAGGCGTGGCAGCTCAGGATCTCAAAGAGTGTTTGTTGATCCAGCTCTCTTTATACCCAAAAGAGACAATTGGTCTGCAAGAAGCTAGACTGATTATTAGCAATCATATTGATTTACTGGCAAATCGTGATTTTCGGCAACTGAGCAAACTGACCCGCTTAAAAGAAGATGCGCTGAAAACAGCAATTGACCTGATCCTTACGCTGAATCCCAAGCCAGGGCAGTCAATCAATACGGGTGAATCGGAATATGTTATTCCCGATGTGCTGGTGAAAAAAGTCGGTGGGCACTGGCAAGTTGAGTTAAATACAGATAGCATCCCTAAGTTAAGCATCAATAATCATTATGCTTCAATGGCAAATGATTCAGCCAGCGAAAGTGACACGCAATATATTCGCAGTCACTTGCAGGATGCGAAATGGCTGATTAAAAGCTTAGAGAGCCGCCATGAAACATTACTTAAAGTGGCGACCTGTATTGTTGAGCAACAACAAGAATTTTTTGAGTTAGGCGAAGAGTATATGAAACCAATGATTTTGGCAGACATTGCCTATCAGGTGGACATGCATGAATCGACTATCTCCCGTGTGACAACTCAAAAATTTCTGCATAGTCCACGAGGCATTTTTGAGTTGAAGTATTTTTTCTCCAGTCACGTCAGCACGGACACCGGAGGAGAAGCCTCCTCCACTGCGATTCGTGCGCTGGTGAAGAAGCTGGTTGCTGCGGAAAACCCAGCAAAACCATTGAGTGACAGTAAATTGACGAGTATGCTGGCAGAGCAAGGTATACAAGTTGCTCGTCGAACTGTTGCTAAGTATCGTGAGTCATTATCTATTCCGCCATCAAATCAACGTAAACAGTTGGTTTAACCCAATAATATAAGGAAGATTGTATGGAATTTCAGATTACTGGACACAATATTGAAGTTACACCGGCATTGCGCGAAACGGTTGAGAAAAAACTCAAGAAATTAGAGCAATTGTTTGATCGTATTAACAGTATCCAAGTTGTTCTGAAAGTGGAAAAAGTTCAGCAAATTGCTGAAGCCACCCTGCAACTCAACGGCGCAGAAATTCACGCATCAGCGGAAGACGACGATATGTACGCGGCACTTGATTTACTCCTTGATAAGCTGTCACGCCAATTAACCAAACATAAAGAAAAACTGAGACAACACTAATACATTTAGCCAGTCGTTGACTGATTAATGTTCTGAACCAGATGGTGGCATACATCATCTGGTTTTGTAGTCCTAAGTGAATAATAAAATGAATAGTGATATAGAAATCCAATTAAGCGATGTTTTATCCGCCAGTTGCACACGTAATAATTTAGTTTGCACCAGTAAGAAGAGAGCATTAGAAATTATTAGTGAGTTAGCGGCCGCCGAGTTGGGATTGCCGGAAAATACGGTATTTGAAGCGTTACTAACCAGAGAAAAAGTTGGCACCACGGGTATTGGTGGTGGAATTGCAATCCCTCATGGCAAACTCAATGAAGGCGAAAGTGCACGCGCCGCTGGCGTATTTTTGCATTTAGAAGAGCCCATTGCGTTTGATGCGATTGATAACCAACCTGTTGATCTGCTTTTTGCATTACTTGTTCCATCGGATCAATGTAAAACTCACTTACATACGTTGTCTCTTATCGCTAAAAAATTAGCGGATAAAGCGTTCTGTAAGCGTCTGCGTAGTGCGCAAAGTGACGAAGAGTTATACCAGATCATCATTGAGTAAGTAATAACTGATATGTGTTGATGCCAGCCTAATGATATTGTTATGATTTCTTTCATTCGGCATCGTAAAACACCGCAAAATGCAAAATAGTCAGACGTGTTTGATCAATTAGAAATGTGTGATCAGTGAGAAATCGATCATTAAGATATAAATCCTTAAGAGACAGAAGGGAGTTAGCTCATGGTGCTGATGATTGTCAGCGGCCGTTCCGGTTCGGGAAAATCCGTTGCCCTACGCGCGCTGGAAGATATGGGTTTCTATTGTGTGGATAACCTGCCGGTAGTCTTACTGCCGGAATTGGCTAATTCACTTGCCGATCGCAATATTTCTGCGGCCGTGAGCATTGACGTGCGTAATATGCCCGACAATCCAGAAGTGTTTGAAGAAGCGATTGATAAACTGCCATCAACCTTCTCGCCACAACTGCTATTTCTGGATGCAGATCGCAACACATTAATTCGTCGTTACAGTGATACTCGTCGATTACACCCACTTTCAAGTAAAAATTTATCCTTAGAAAGTGCCATCGACGAAGAAAACGAGCTATTAGAACCGCTACGCTCCCGCGCTGACTTGGTCATTGATACCTCAGAAATGTCAGTGCACGAATTAGCGGAAATGCTCAGAACCCGCTTAATGGGCAAACGCGAGCGTGAGCTGACCATGGTGTTTGAGTCCTTCGGTTTCAAACACGGTATTCCCATTGATGCTGACTACGTTTTCGACGTGCGCTTTTTACCAAACCCACACTGGGATCCAAAACTGCGTCCAATGACCGGTTTAGATCGTCCCGTTGCGGCCTTCTTGGACAGACACACAGAAGTTCATAACTTTATTTACCAGACTCGTAGTTACTTAGAGTTATGGTTGCCGATGTTAGAAACCAATAACCGCAGCTACCTCACCGTCGCCATCGGCTGTACGGGAGGAAAACACCGTTCGGTGTACGTGGCAGAACAGCTGGCTGATTATTTCCGTTCCCGAGGGAAAAACGTCCAGTCACGCCACAGAACGTTGGAAAAACGCAAGCAATGACCGTCAAAGCAACGATTACGCTGAAAAACCGTCTTGGTATGCATGCCAGACCAGCAATGCTTCTCTATGATTTAGTTAAACAATTTAACTCTAGAGTCATTTTAAAAAATGACAGTCAAATTGAGGCCGAGGCGGATAGCGTTATTGCGATGTTGATGTTAGACTCGGAACAAGGCAGTAAAATTGATATCGAGGTTAGCGGACCCGATGAAGATTTGGCGTTATCCGCAATCATTAAACTGTTTGAAAGTGGATTTGACGAAGAGTAGCCCAACTCATTGCGTCATTACATCTTAGCGAACAGAGCGATATACATGGTTTTACACGCATAGGCACCGAGTTCGTGATCCCGATCTCTTCCCTTTAACGCCTATAGCGCCTAATATTTTACATAATCTATTTTCTAGCAAACACCCCCTGCCTTCTGGGTGGGGGGTGTTTGCTTTGTACGTCCCTATTGGAGTGTGGTATGACAAAGCCAACAATTATTATCAATGATTTAGATGCAGAACGCTTAGATGCCCTGATGGAGCAAGCCGCTTATGCGGGTACGCCTGTTGCTGAAGCACTAAACGACGAATTAGATCGCGCAGATATCGTCTCTCCACAAGAGATCCCTGCGGATGTGGTTACAATGAACAGCACTGTTCGTTTCTTAGATTTAATCAGTAACGAAGAGCGCACACGCACACTGGTTTATCCTGCCTCTCTCAAAGATAGTGCAGAACAACTGTCCGTGATGGCGCCAATCGGTGCAGCGTTATTAGGTTTACATGTTAACGACGAAATTAGCTGGGCACTACCAAATGGCGTAGAAACCCGTGTTCGTGTGTTAGAGATTGTTTATCAACCTGAAGCGGCTGGCGAGTTCCATCGCTAGTTGCGATGATCTACAAGAGAAAGAAGACTAGCCGAAAAAAGTTTCCATCAAGAAACTGTCGTTAGTCTTCAGGCGGTATTCAGGCACTCATTGAGTGCCTTTTTGCTATTTAGCGCTTATTGTTCAACTAGAACTTACTGCCCTGCAATACTCATTTCAGGGATCAACACAGAACCGCACTGAATATTACTGCGCGTTTCGATGTCATCGGCGATAGTCACCATATTCATCCACATATCCTTCAAATTACCCGCAATGGTAATCTCGCTCACCGGATACTGAATTTCGCCATTTTCTACCCAAAAACCGGATGCACCGCGGGAATAATCCCCCGTAATTCCACTCACACCCTGTCCCATCAGCTCAGTGACCACTAAGCCTGTTCCCATTTGCTTTAACAAAGCATCAAAAGATAAGCCTTGTCCTTCAATGCGCCAGTTATGAATTCCACCCGCATGACCTGTGCTTTGCAGACCCAGCTTACGCGCAGAATAACTGGTCATCAGCCAAGTTTGCAGAACGCCATTTTCCACAATATTGCGCTCAGTAGTACGCACACCTTCACTGTCAAATGGGGATGAGGCTAAGCCGCCCATTAAATGTGGCTGCTCATTAATAGTTAACCAGCTTGGTAAAATTTGTTTGCCAAGGCTATCCATTAAGAATGATGATTTACGATAAATGCTGCTGCCACTGATAGCACCGACTAAATGACCAAATAACCCCGTCGCCACTTCTGAGGCAAAAATTACAGGTGCTTTCATAGTCGGTAATTTACGTGGTGATAAACGCGATAATGTACGACGAGCACACTCTTGCCCTACCCACTCAGGGGATTTTAATGCCTGCATGCTGCGTGCGATGGTATACGCATAATCGCGCTCCATTTCGCCATTTTGCTCAGCGATAACGCAGCTCGACATCGAATAACGGCTAGAACTGTAGCTCTTTAATAGACCTAGAGAGTTACCAAAGACACGGATACCATAGTGTCCATTGAAGCTACCGCCTTCCGTATTCACAATACGTGAATCTGCATTTAATGCGGTCATTTCCGCAATTGATGCCAGCTTGATGGCTTCCTCAGGGGAAAGCTCTGTAGCTTGGAATAGGTTTAAATCCGGCGCATCAAATGCCAGTAATGATTTGTCAGCAGGGCCTGCACACGGGTCTTCAGAAGTATAAGACGCAATATCAATCGCGGCTTGAACTGTACGCTCAATGGCTTCGTCGCTTAAATCTGTTGAAGATGCACTGCCTTTGCGCTGTTTATGGTAAACCGTGATCCCGAGCGCCCCATCACTGTTAAATTCCACATTCTCCACATCACCTTGGCGCGTGCTCACGCTAATGCCGGTGCTTTTATTGACTGCAACTTCAGCGCCATCACAACGGCTTTTGGCGAATTCCAATGCGTGGGCGACGGCTTGTTCTAATTGTTTACGTTGTTCGGCAACTTGTTCAGTAACACTCATGCATTTTGTCCAATAAAGAGGGGAAAAGTGATTTTCTACCTCGACATATCAATGTCAGGTAGTCATAAGGGGGTTTTCCCAGTTACAATAGAGTTAATCTATAAATGTTAACACTCACAACGCCGTAAATCATGCTAATTACTCGTAATTGCACGGCGGCGTTTAGTAAAAAGGAAAATCCCTATGGCCAAACAGCCTGAAGATTGGCTGGATGATATCCCAGCGCCCCAAGATGATGAGGACGATGAGATTATTTGGGTCAGCAAAAGCGAAATTAAACGCGATGCCGAGATCCTCAAAAAACTGGGGGCGGAACTTGTTGATTTAAGTAAAAGCGAGCTTGAGCGCATCCCATTAGACACGCAATTACTTGAAGCTATCGAATTAGCGCAAAAAATTAAGCGTGAAGGTCGTCGTCGTCAATTACAGCTTATTGGTAAACTGCTACGTTCCCGTGAGGTTGAACCGATCACTGAAGCCCTTGATAAGCTGAAAAACCGCCATAACCAGCAAGTTGTTATTTTGCACAAGCTGGAAGATCTGCGTAACCGTTTATTAGCCGATGGCGATGAAGTCATTGAAGAAGTCGTTGCGCTATTCCCACAAACCGATCGCCAGCAACTGCGAGCACTAGTCCGCAACGCGAAGAAAGAGCGTGATGGAAATAAACCACCAAAAGCATTCCGCCAGATTTTCCAATATCTGAAAGAACTTTCTGATAGCAACTAATCATCTATTCCCCTATACCCACAGTGGTTTAGGGGAGTATTCTTAAAAACCCACCCCATTGTTGCTTGCGATACCAAATCGCACTATCATCTTCAACGTCATATTTTGACCCGTATTATCGCGGCTGCTGAACCACGATAAATTAATGAGGCAAATATGGATAACACCCGAAATAGAGCTTGGCGTCGAGCCAAAGATCGTATTAACAAATCACGCGACAATTTAAATTCACAAGAAACCCAATGTTTTACTCCAGAAAAAAACTGGAAGTATTTGTACCTTCGAAGTGAAAAATTGGCTCGTGCCACACAACTAGGCATTGATTATCCTCAAGTGAGTAACGCGTTACTAGCGCGACGTAGCCTTGAAGATATGCAAAATGACAAATGAACCTTTTATTCATCTGCAGTCGAAATCAATGGCGTAGCCCTACCGCTGAACAGATCTGGCGCAATCACCCGCGCTGGGTAACTCGTTCAGCGGGAACTAGCCGCAATGCCAAACGCCCCATCAATGTCAATCTCATTCGCTGGGCGGATGTTATTTTTGTGATGGAGCTGAAACATAAAAATCGGCTCATAGCCGATTTTTCTCGTTTACTTGAACATAAGCCCATCCATGTACTAGATATTCCCGACGACTACCTATATATGGATCCTGAGCTGATTCAACTATTTGAATCCTCTGTGCCGAGTTATCTAAAGTAAATAAATTCAAAATATTCAAATCCCCCTATGTGGTAAAAACATAGGGGGATTTTTTAATACCAAAATCGTAGAAGATTGAGTAATGCAGGAAGTCGAGTATAACCTTCTCTATCAAGAAAATGCCCAGCACTTTCCACCATCGTGACAGAGGTTTTTAATGCTTTTGCTAACTCAATTGAAGCATCAGGATCCACGACCCAATCATTGGAAGAGATAATCGAAGCTCGCTTATCCGTTATGCCAATCAGCTTATTATAATTCAATGAAAACTGAGTATGGTCAGCCAACTCAGACAACGAATCCAGCGAGCGATCAAACCCAGAAACTAGCACATAGCCGCCAATTTTAGCCCCTTCTGGTGCATTATTTTCCAGAAAGCGTAATACCGTAATGCACCCTAAACTGTGCCCAACTAAAATCGTATTTTCATCAAACTGAATATTGGCATCAAGTAAACATTTCTGCCATTTTTGCGGATCAGGAGAATTTGATTCTGGTAATGCAGGTACATCAACCGTCGCCCCTACCGCTTCTAATTCATCTTTTAACCAGTTAAACCAATTATCATTCGGTGATGCTGTATAACCATGAACAATGATAACTTTTTTACCGTCCACTTAATCGTCCTCAATATTAATCGCCACAAAAAATGGCTAAACGCAGAATCATTGCGCAAATCTATCATGGGGTTTGTGAAGCATCATTCTCATTATTCGTAATATCTATGAGAAAAATAAACGCTTCGTCCAGCTCTTCTTCTGCTTCATTCATCAATTCAATCACCGATGAAAATTGCGTACGCTGAGCCGCCTTTAAATGACTAAAAATCAGCGTAACGGGCAACTCTATTTCCCCAGTAATCACATCCCATAACCCATCGAGATTATGACCAAACCATTTAGGAAGCGAGAACTGTTGCTGAAATTGCCGATAAAATTCCTCAAGGCTATCTATTTCACGAAAATCAAAAACGACGGTCTTGCTCATCGCTATCCCCCAATCATTTAACTTGTTGGAACGTTTTATAATGGTCTGTACTAACGAAGATCATTCCATCAGAGGAATAGAGTAGACGGTCTGCACCACGATGCCCGCAACGATAATTTATATCAGCTTCAAACCACTGGCGCCCATCAGCAATAGGTAAACCTTTTTCACGGTTAGAAAAACGGTCGCCACCGATGGCTCTACCAGGTAAAACTTCACATAAATTCCCTTTTTTAGCATCCCAACCCGCTTCTCTTGCCTGTTTTTTCGTCATGTAAAATGCAGGGAGCTTTTGGTATTTTTCCATAAAACTGACCACATTATTCTGAGCGGTCAGCTGATCAATCGTTTTTGGCGTCTCACGCGGAGTTATCGCTTCGCGGGAAGGCGGTGTGCTTTGTGTACTTGATGTAGTTTGCGTGGTTGATGATGCTCCAGAAGACGGTTCTGGTGCGCCCTGCTCGCCACCTTTAAAGTACAGGCTAATCGCAATCAAAATTGCCATTAACACTAAAGAAATAATACGCTTATTCATAACACCTCAATTATTTTTGCTGTGCGGATAAATAATCGCCCCAGTCACATCCGTAACTAGGGCGAATAAATAAAAGACTATCTTAACGTGTGATTACGCGGTGCCACCCACGGTCATTTTATCGAGTTTCAGTGTTGGTTGCCCCACACCCACTGGCACGCTTTGCCCTTCTTTACCACAAACGCCCACGCCTTTATCCAGCGCAAGGTCATTACCTACCATGGAGATCTGCTGCATAGCTTCTACGCCAGAACCAATTAAGGTCGCGCCCTTTACTGGCGAGGTAATTTTACCATTTTCAATTAAGTAAGCTTCTGAGGTTGAAAATACAAATTTACCCGATGTGATATCCACCTGACCACCACCAAAATTTGGTGCATACAACCCTTTTTCAACACTGGCAATAATCTCTTCCGGTGTTGATTCACCCGCTAACATATAGGTATTTGTCATGCGAGGCATTGGTAAATGAGCGTAAGATTCACGGCGCGCATTCCCAGTTGGTGCCACACCCATTAAACGCGCGTTATGCTTATCTTGAATGTAGTTACGTAGAATTCCATTCTCAATCAACACATTGTACTGACCCGGAACCCCTTCATCATCAATCGCTAATGAACCGCGACGCCCCGCAATGGTTCCATCATCCACCACAGTACACAGGGAAGATGCGACTTGCTCGCCCATTTTTCCTGAGAAAACAGAGGTGCCACGACGGTTAAAGTCACCTTCTAGACCATGACCCACCGCTTCGTGGAGTAGAACGCCCGGCCAACCTGCTCCTAATACTACAGGCATCATGCCAGCAGGAGCGGCAACTGCCGATAAGTTGACTAACGCCATGCGTACCGCTTCACGGGCATACTGCTCCGCGACTACTTGCCCTTGATGGATTTCGAGGAAATATTCATAACCATAACGACCACCGCCACCACTTGCTCCGCGTTCACGTTTGCCATCATGTTCCACCAGCACACTCACCGATAAACGTACCAGTGGGCGAATATCCGTTGCTAATGTGCCATCGGTGGCAGCGACTAACACTTGTTCGTACACACCTGTTAAGCTGGCATTCACTTCAATTACGCGAGGATCTTCAGCGCGCGCTACTTGGTCAACGCGATGCAGCAATTCAATTTTCTGCTCACGTGGTAAGCTACGCAAAGGATCCGCTTCAGAATAGAGTTTTTTGTAGTCTACATTGGTTAAAATCTGTGACTTTCCAGAGCCTTGCTCAGTGACGATACTACGAGCTGCCGTGGCACTTTGAGTTAATGCTAGCAGTGAAATTTGGTCAGCATAGGCAAAACCCGTTTTTTCACCCGTAATCGCTCGAACCCCAACACCTTGGTCAATATTGTAGGAACCATCTTTAATAATTCGGTCTTCTAAAACCCATGATTCATGGTAGCTAGACTGAAAAAACAGATCCCCATAATCAACACGGCGCTCAGATAGCAGCCCTAAAATATCATACAGATTATCTTGACCAAGACCGTTGGCAGCCAGCAAATGTTCGCTGACAGAAGCTAAACTCATATTCGTTACTCTTATTTAGTTTATTTTTTAATCAATGATGTTAATTGTGGTCTAAAGCGGTTATGTTTCACCACTCGGATCTGTTCACGCATCACTTTTAAGCTGTCTGGCTGGACATTCACGACCAACGCGGAAACAGCATCCACATTCTTTTTCATCACCTTACCCCAGCCATCTACGGCGAGAGTATGTCCCCATGTACGACGCGTACCATGCACCCCAACTTGCGCTGGCGCTAAAACATAGCACTGATTTTCAATCGCACGGGCTCTTAACAGTGGCTCCCAGTGAGCTTGCCCAGTATAACGAGTAAACGCCGCAGGGACGGAAATAATCTCTGCACCTTGTTCACGTAATGCTTGGAATAAGCCAGGGAAACGTAAATCATAACAAATGGTTAAACCTAAGCGACCTACTGGCGTATCAACCACAGTCAGGTGCTCACCACGTTGATAAATAACCGATTCGTTATACTCGCCTTGTTCATCTTCGATGTTCACATCGAACATATGAATTTTATCGTAACGCGCAGTGATATTCCCTTTCGCATCAAACAGCAAGCTACTGCTGGTAATTCGTTCAGGATCTTCACGGCTAATCAATGGCATTGACCCAATCAGGATCCACACATTGTAACGGATAGCCATCCCACGGATAGCGTCTTGTAATGGGCCATTACCTTCTGCTTCAGCCTGTTTACGATAGGTTGCAGCATCAGCAAATAGCAATGCATTTTCAGGAGTAAGAACTAACTGCACGGTATCAGGCAACTGTTTAATTTGCTGCTCTATCTGTGCCAAGTTGTGTTTTGTATTCTTACCACTACATAACTGCAAAAGTGCAACATTACCCGTTTTCATTACTCTTGAGTCTCCTTAAGCTGACGTAGTACTTCATCAATTTTAGGTTCATCCAAACTACCGCTTACACGATAGCGAATAACCGAAATTTTACTCCACAACGGACCAAGGACTTTCGATGCCGCAAATACTGCCGCGCCCGCAAACGGGTTAATCACGAATGCGGTGGCTACACCTACTGTAGCAGAAATTTCAGGGGTAATGACCGCTTCCGCATTAATTTGGCGCTTAACAAGGTCAATATCCCCATTCAAGGCAATATCCGCGACTAATCCATCAATATAAAGATCCTTCGAGGTTAGAATACCTTGATTGATGACCGCATTGCCTTTAATCGAATCAAAGTTAAAGTCATTACTGAACGTATCCCGGAAATCTAACTGAAGCTTGCGCAATAATGCATCAAAACTGACTAAACGTAATAACTGCCCAGCACGCCCGCCCCCCATATGAGCAATCGCGCCTTTCCCTAATTTCGCTGACATTTTCCCATTCAGCGTGGCAACCTCAGGCTCCCAAGGAACCTGCGACCAATTCAGGTCAAATTCAATCGAATACGGGGAGTCGATAATTGGTACCAAGACACCAAAATAAGCAGCAGTTTCATCGAACGCCTCGCCAGTAAGCGAGCCTGCAATCTCAGTTTTATTACCATCATTACTGCGCCATAAAGCGTCTAGCTTTAACTCACTGGCACTGTTTTTCAGTGAACCACCAGTTAATTTCAAAGTGTGCTGCCCCACTGGCGTGACTTTCGCCGTGATTTCGCCCAGTTTTTGCCCACTCACCCAACACTCGGTACAATGGATATTCACTTTAGGCCACTGGCTAAAGTCGAATACTTCCGATGGAGAGGTTTTTTCGCTTGAAGTCAGTGAACCTTCAGGATTGTAATACAGGTATTCAATATCTAACGCCCATGGCTGCTGCTTCCAAATCTGTAGCTGCCCTTTTAGGTTTGCACTTTCTACATTGATTTGCTGTTCATCACGGTATAAATCATAAGAGAAGCTCAAATCTTTCCAACGCTGTCCAGCCAAATAAACGGATGGCGCTTTAACCTCAAGGGTATCCGGGTAGCCAATTTGCCCCACATGCTCGCTGGCAGAAGAAGATAAAAAGCCACTCGCTAATTTCTCCCAATTGACATCCTCTACGGCTGGTAAATCAACTAAGATGGTCGAGCTATTTGGTAATGCAGGAACCTGATTACTCCACGGGGCAATGTGAGCTTTTTGTAATTTCAATGGAGAGCTGGTGAGCGACCACTGAGAATTAAAACCAAGACGCTGACCAATATCACCACCTACCGTTAATTGTTCCGTCGTGCCTTTCGCTTGAATA
Source organism: Providencia sp. JGM181 (assembly GCF_018257375.1). Taxonomy (NCBI): domain Bacteria; kingdom Pseudomonadati; phylum Pseudomonadota; class Gammaproteobacteria; order Enterobacterales; family Morganellaceae; genus Providencia; species Providencia sp. JGM181. The sequence goes on from NZ_JAERJY010000003.1 coordinate 67,371, forward strand.
TTTATCTTACCAAGCTGTTGCAGTAGTTCGGTATTCAGCGCAGGTAGCTGGCTTTTTAGCTTATTTAACCCTGCGGCTACCTCAATCTGTAAGCCTGTCGCTTGCTTGGATGATTCTGGTAACGTGATATGAATTTGGCTTTTCCAATCACTCACGCCAGAGACTTTCCCTTTGATATCACTTGGCAGCATGGGAACTTTATTGAGCTCCCAATTTCCGCCAAGGTTAATATCCACCAAATAATCTTTCGGGCGCGTTAATGTCGTGAAATCCAAAGAAACTGGCTGTTCTAACCATTGCCCTGTGATGTTATCACTGACTAAATCCCCATTGGTAAATTTGAAGCTGCCAGTCAATCCGTGCAATGTGCTATCGATTGGCCGTACAAACACATTATTCTTATTAAGATTGATCTGCCCTTTCGCGACAACATCTTTTCCAGCCGATAATGGAATGGCGAGATTAAGCTTACCGGTTACGGTGCCATCAATTTGTAGCTCATCCAGCGTATCGCCAAGGGAATGTTTGAGTGGTGTATGGGTAAAATATTGTTGGATCTGTTTGCCCGTTCCACTCACTCCCGCATCGATATATAACATTTCATCGAAGTAATCATGAATTACTGCATCGAGATTTTCTGCCGTTGCATCCCCTAATTTCACCGAGTCCGTATGCATCGCTAAACTTGCGCGGCTAAAGTCTAAATCGAGGTTTAAATCCAGTAATGCAGGCCATTGGTCATCGTATTCGAATGTGCCATCACGCAGCGGCACATACACTTGGAACTGCCCGTCATTTTTATAGTAAGGATAATGTGCGGGGTCGCCTTTATACACCAACGTCGCATTGTCTACATGTCCAGCAATGATCGCTTTGGTCAGATAATCCGCTAGCTCCTGTCCCATCAGCTTTTGAGGGAAATAGCGCCAAGCTTCCCCTGCATCATCGGTGCTGATCCCCGCTAAAATAGCCAAATCGGCAATATCATGCTGCTTCGCTTTCGCATAGCTAAAGTCGCCATTAGCTTTGACGGCCTTAGCTTGCAAATTCACACCGGAACTCCACAATTTGAATTCGCTGCTGTTATTAATCCAATTTAATTTACCGCTGGCGTTACTAATCTCAAAAGGTGCTTTAAATTCATCGCGATAGTCTACGATGCTATCTTTAAGCGAAAATGAGAGGATCCCTTGTTGAGCACCGCCAATAAGTACCCCGGAAAAATGGTTTACAGAAGGAAGCTCTTTCCATTTTTTCCAGCTAACATCCTGCCAGTCCATACTGATTTGCGTATGGTCCTCAGTGTCTTGCGTTAGGTCGAGAGCAAATTCCGAGACTAATCCCGTCGGTTGACGATGCTGCCAATCTTGCACTAATTCTGGCGTAACAAACGAAAATGTCGGCAAGACTTCACTTAGACGTTCTAGCTCAATATTTTTTGCGCGAATGCGCCAATGATCTTTATTTTGATATTTTGCCGATGAAGGCAAATACAGAACGGAGACGCTCCCTTGCGGCCAGATGTATTCATTAGTTTTCAGGGTATCTAGCTCAGGAATATTAAACAGCCAACCGTTGCCTTGGCGCTTCATGCGCACCAGTAAATCATTCACTTGAAGATTTTGCGACAGAGGCTCTTCCCCCCAGTTCGCTTCACCTTGACGTAGCTGGATCAGACCATTATCTATACGATTATTCTTGAGGGTGATCCACGATGATAAACTGAAGTTGGCGTCTCGCAGACCCGTGTTATCCCGTAACCACTTGCTGAGCCAAGGCTGCATATCAATATTATCAGCCTGCAAATAGAACATGCCGTCACTGAGTACGCCGTTTTTATCCGACACATCCAGCTTCACTTGCAGATAACTATTTTGCTTATTTAGTGTTTCAAGGCTAACGAAACCTTGGGCTCGGTGGCGGGCATCTTGGTTAAGCCATGAAAGTTCAGGCAACAGTAACGTCATCTTTTGGTCTGATGGCGTCAAAAATGTCACTTGGCTATCTTTTAAAATAAAATGGTCAAACTGCCGTAAAAACAGGTCATCTACGCCATCATAGTTCGTGGTTTCATCTTCCGCTCCATCAAAACTCAGCGGGACTTTATAATCCACATTCAGTTGATAAAACGTCAAATCACGAAAACGCCAACGCAAAGATAATAGCGAATTCCAAATATCTAATTCGATGGTGATTTTGTTAACTTGTATATCGGTTATTGGATTTTTGGCAACAACATCGGAAATGATAAGCTCGGGACCATAATAGCGCCAAGCTCCTTCAATCTGACCAATATCCAGTGAGATATCACTGTGATTTTCAACGTAGGTGATAATTTCTTGGCGATAATTATCGATATTGGGTAATAGAAAACGCAAACTGGTGAGTACCAACGCACACAGCAACAATACGGCAGCGGTTGTCACGAGTACGATACGTGGCAGTCGTTTCACCAGTTTCTCCTTCAAGCAGAATGCTACATCATGACAACATCAAAGCGTTCTTGGCTATATAACGGCTCAATCTGCACTTTAACTTGTTTCCCTACAAAGATTTCAACTTCCGCTAATGCGTGAGATTCATCCCCGGTCAACACATCCACCACTGCTTTTGATGCATACACTAAAAATCTATCAGCATCGATTGTGCGGTGAACTCTCACGATTTCACGCAAAATTTCATAACATACAGTTTCAACCGATTTTACCGTACCACGACCTTGGCAAGTTGGACAGGTATCGCACAGCACATGCTCCAAGCTTTCACGGGTTCTTTTACGTGTCATCTCAACTAATCCTAGCTGAGAGAATCCATTAATGGTGGTTTTTACCTTATCTTTACTTAAAGCTTGTTCAAGTGAGGCTAACACACGGCGGCGATGTTCTACATCAGACATATCGATAAAATCGATGATAATAATACCACCGAGATTTCTTAATCGTAATTGGCGTGCAATGGCTTGAGTCGCTTCAACGTTGGTATTAAAGATAGTTTCTTCTAAATTGCGGTGACCAACAAATGCGCCCGTATTGATATCGATGGTGGTCATCGCTTCAGTTTGGTCAATGATCAGATACCCGCCCGATTTCAATTCAACCTTTCTGTCCATCGCGCGTTGAATTTCATTTTCCACATCGAACAAGTCAAAAATAGGTTGATTGCCTTGGTATAGCTCAAGCTTCGCCGTCATTTCCGGCACATATTCCGCAATAAACTCTTCTAACTGCGTGTAGGTTAAACGAGAATCCACACGAATACGGTCGAGGGATGCGCCAGCGAAGTCTCGAATAATACGGTATGCCAATGAAAGCTCACCATAAATTTTAGTACGCGTAACATTACGTTTTTTGCGTTCAATCACTTTCGCCCATAAGCGTTTTAAAAATGCGGCATCCTGTTTAACATCCTCTTCAGCCACACCTTCTGCGGCGGTACGAATGATAAACCCGCCGTTTTCATCGCAATATTGTGCGACGCACTCTTTTAAACGCTCTCTTTCTTCTTCACTATCAATACGCTGAGACACGCCAACATGGGAAGCTCCCGGCATGAAAACCAAGTAACGCGAAGGCAACGTAATGTCTGTGGTGAGTCTTGCGCCTTTGGTGCCGAGTGGATCTTTAACCACTTGGACAATTAAATCTTGCCCTTGCTTCACCAGCTCAGCGATATCTCTAACATGAAAGTTTTTCTGCTCGTCACCCGCAATACATTCGGTGTGAGGCATAATGTCCGAGGCGTGTAAAAAGGCTGCTTTATCCAGACCAATATCAACAAAGGCCGCCTGCATACCAGGTAAAACGCGGCTCACACGACCTTTGTAGATATTCCCTACTAGCCCTCTTTTCGCCTCTCTTTCAACATGTATTTCTTGTAAGATCCCACCATCAATATAAGCTACGCGCGTTTCAGATGGTGTTACGTTTACTAATAGTTCCGTAGTCATGAATTCCCCTTCCCATCACCTAACGCTAAAAATCGTTGTATTAATTCTTCTGTTTCGACCAATGGTAAGCCCACCACTGCATGATAGCTGCCATTTATGCGCCGAATAAAACGTCCACCGAAACCTTGGATACCGTAAGCACCGGCTTTATCCATTGGCTCGCCAGATTGTATATAATCCTGTATTTCCAGCAAAGATAACTCGCGGAATGTCACATCTGTCGTAATCAATGAGGTTAGAGTCTCATGCTTGTTCGACACAGCAATGGCGGTCATTACCTGATGCGTTTTACCAGAAAGGTCACTGAGGATTTGCTGAGCATGGGCAGCATCTCGCGGTTTTTCTAATATTTTACCGTCAAGAACTACAATAGTGTCTGCGCCCAAAACTGGATGATCTGCCGGGGCAATTGCCACGCCTGCTCGGGATTTATCTCGCGCTAAGCGCTGGACATACGCCTGAGGCGATTCCCCTTCTTGCCATTTTTCTTCCACTTCGGGACGCAAGATTTCAAAGGAATAACCTAGCAGTTGGACTAATTCACGTCGTCTCGGTGAACCTGATGCAAGATAAATTAAGCTCATAAATTGTCATTCCAGTTATCATCAACGGCCACAATCTTAACATACTGAAAATTGGCGGCGAATTTTTCGTAACAGTAAAAATAACCATGGCCACAGAATACCATTCACCAAACTATTCCAGAATACTTGTGGGTGGAATAAGACTTGTGAGGAAAGGAATTCTGCCCAGAAAACAGCAAGGTCTTGCACCACCGTTAATGCAACAATAATCAAAGCTTGCTGCCACAGTGCCATGTTACGTAAAAGCTGATGCTTGTATGCCACGAGATAACAAATGATGCTGAAGGAGAGCGCATGTACGCCCAGAGCTGATCCTTGAATAGAATCGACAATAATTCCTAAGATAAAACTGGTACCCACACTGACGCGATGCGGTAATGCCATTACCCAGTATATTAAAATCAGCAGTAACCATGATGGTCGGTAAAATGCCAATTGCTCAGGCCATGGCATTACCTGCAAAATCAGTGCAATAACAAAAGATAGCCAGATAATGATGCGCCCATTACCGCGATACTCATCCATTATGACTTCCTCTCCACCCTTTCATCATACCGTTTCCCTCACTCTATCTTATGGCTGAGGTTGAGGCTGTGCAGGTTGCATGGACGGTGGTAATGGTGGTCCTTGAATTTCGCTTGGTGTTGGTAACACCTGCGGCAACACTTTCATTAAACGCTCATTTGCAGCTCGGTAAACATCGGATGGTTGTAATGGGGTTTTCGGATCACTTTCATTGCCCCACAGCAGGAGTAAATAACGTAGACGTTGTAACTCAGCGCTTGGTCTTGCAGAGATGATAGTATAGGCACGTTGAGTATCATGCTTCACCGCTGAAACAACCGCGACAGGATACCCTTCAGGGAATCGTCCACCTAAGCCCGAAGTCACTAACACATCACCAACACGAATATCCGTATTTCCAGGAAGTGGCTCTAATTGCAGGTCATCCGCACATCCTGAGCCCGCAGCAATAACACGGATATCATTACGTAAGACTTGCACAGGTAATGCATGGGCAGTATCGCAAATCAATAAAACGCGGCTATTAAAATTACTGGTACCAACAACCTGACCTACCACACCTTTATCGCTAATAACTGGCTGGCCTTCATAAACGCCGTCATTACTGCCTTTATCTATCACGACTTGGTCGCGATAAGGCGTATTCGCACCTGAAATGACTTGCGTCACCATCATGTGTTCATCTTGGCGTAATGGGGAACCTAACAGTTCGCGTAAACGGGCATTTTCTTGTTTGAGTTGCTCAAGCAGCAAGTTATCCGCTTTTTTTAATAATAGCTCTTGGCGTAGGGCTTTATTCTCAAACTGGAGCTGATCCCGCGTTGAAAGGGTGTCAGAGATATTATCAAGGAATTGACGTGGTCCGTTAGCTAAAAAATAGAATGGGCTAACCGCCGTGTCTAAATAATTACGGATTTTATTGAAAGGCTCAAATCGATGGTCAATCACCACCAGCACCAATGCAATTATCACTGCAATAAAAATGCGTAACTGTAGGGAAGGACCTCGCCTAAAAATTGGCTTCATGTATGGCTAAGTTTCGCTAATGGTCGGAGAATAAAAAAATAGTCAAAGTGACTGGAGCTAAAAAACTTCAGTCACTTATGGCGTGATTTAGTCTTCGCTAAACAGGTCACCGCCGTGCATGTCAATCATCTCTAACGCTTTACCGCCGCCACGAGCAACGCAGGTTAAAGGATCTTCAGCAACGATGACCGGAATGCCAGTCTCTTCCATTAATAAACGATCTAAATTACGCAGAAGAGCACCACCACCCGTTAATACCATACCGCGTTCTGAGATATCAGACGCTAATTCTGGTGGGCACTGTTCTAACGCTAACATTACCGCACTCACGATACCGGTCAGAGGCTCTTGTAATGCTTCTAAAATTTCGTTGGAGTTCATTTTGAATCCGCGTGGCACACCTTCAGCCAAGTTACGACCGCGAACCTCAATTTCATAAACTTCATCAGTTGGGAAAGCAGAACCGATACCGTGCTTGATACGCTCAGCCGTTGCTTCACCAATTAAGGAACCATAATTACGACGCACATAGTTGATGATTGACTCGTCAAAACGGTCACCACCAATGCGGACAGAAGAAGAGTAAACTACCCCGTTCAGGGAGATAACAGCCACTTCAGTGGTACCACCACCGATATCGACAACCATGGAACCTGTCGCTTCAGAAACAGGTAAACCAGCACCGATTGCCGCTGCCATTGGCTCTTCAATTAAGAAAACTTCGCGGGCGCCTGCGCTTAATGCAGATTCACGGATAGCTTTACGCTCAACTTGAGTTGCACCAACAGGCACACAGACTAAAACACGAGGGCTTGGACGCAGGAAGCTGTTGCTATGAACTTGCTTGATAAAGTGTTGTAACATTTTTTCAGTTAAGAAAAAGTCTGCAATCACACCATCTTTCATTGGTCGAATTGCGGAAATGTTACCCGGTGTACGCCCCAGCATCTGTTTCGCTTCACCACCAACCGCAGCAACGCTTTTTGGCGAGCCCGCGCGATCCTGACGAATTGCAACTACAGAGGGTTCATTTAATTTGACGCCTTGTCCTTTGACATAAATGAGGGTATTGGCCGTACCCAAGTCAATCGACAGGTCATTAGAAAACATGCCACGAAATTTTTTAAACATAACGAAAGGATTATCCTGCAAGCTGGGGACGAATAAAAACCCGTCTACTCTACCAACCACTTGAAGCTGCCTCAAGGCGTAAATCAATCACTTCATAAATATGGTTAATTCATCTATTTTCACATACTAAAATCGTACATGCTTCTATAACAAAACGAAGCAGATAAAAACCCCGAAAATCACCCTTAATTCAAACGCCTTTGAAATTTTTCATCATTCGCGCACGAAAAATGGACAGCCCTCTGGTTGTTATATACTCCATCTTTGCGTTCTTCCCAGTGTGACAAGCGATTATGTCTACAAGTTCAAATAAATTTTTTATATTTTAATTATTGCTATACATCTAGCTTTTTAACAACAAAATAAGTGAACTTAAATTTCGCTGATTCTATTATCAACTTTAAATTAAGCCATAACCATGTCGACACGCTGATGTATTAGTCAGAGTAGGACATTTTGCATGATAAAAGCCTAGTTATGCCAGAAAAAAATGCATTTTTACAAATTAATTACATAAGTAATAGCTTGAATACCATTCTGGCGTCAATGAAAACGATTTTACCTGTGTGTAAATTAAAAAAAACACTTATTTAATCAAAAAATTAGGGGTGGATCATGAAAGCGCTCGTTTTACAGCAACAAGGCGATAAAGTCGTCCCAGAAATCCTCAATGTACCTACAGAGTCATTACCCGCTGGCGATGTCATCGTCGATATTCACTGGTCGACAATTAACTATAAAGATGCGCTAGCTATTAATGGAAAAGCCGGCGTTGTCCGTCAATATCCAATGGTACCTGGAATTGACTTCTCAGGCATCGTTCATCACAGTGAGGATCCCCGTTTTCATATTGGCCAACACGTACTATTAACAGGATGGGGAGTTGGAGAAACACACTGGGGTGGGCTCGCCACACAAGCGAAAGTTCCCGCCGATTATTTAACGCCTCTTCCTGAAGCATTATCACTGAAGCATGCCATGACCATCGGCACCGCTGGATTTACCGCCATGTTGTGCGTAAACGCCCTTGAAGATGCAGGGATCACCCCAGAAAGTGGCGAAATTGTTGTGAGCGGCGCTAGTGGCGGTGTCGGTAGTGTCGCCACCCAATTGCTCTCTTTATTAGGCTATCAAGTTGTGGCTATTTCAGGTCGCACAGAAAATCACGACTACTTACTGAAAATTGGTGCGAAAAGCGTGCTACCTCGTAGTGAATTTACTCATCCAGCCAAACCGCTGGATAAGCAGCGTTGGGCTGGCGCTATCGACACGGTTGGTGGTGACGTGCTGGCCAATATCTTGGCGCAAGTGAATTATAATGGTGCGGTTGCGGCCTGTGGGCTGGCTGGCGGGTTCTCACTACCAACAACAGTCATGCCATTTATTTTGCGTAATATCCGTCTGCAAGGGGTCGATTCCGTTTACTACCCTGCGGCAAAACGCCAAAAAGTGTGGGAACGCTTAGCGCAACTTTTGCCTGATGCGTTTTATGAGCAAGTTAGCAGCGAGATTTCATTAGAAGAGTGTGTCGAACACGCAAAAAAACTCTTAAAAAACGAAGTCACTGGGCGTACCCTAGTAAACCTTCAAAATTAAATCATCAACACGCGTGATTGTGTCGCCACAATGTGGATTACGGCACAATTTATAAAATAAATTCGGGTAATTTCTCTGATAAGACCAGTATTTTGCTGCTATATGCAACGAAATAATTATAATGCTCTTCCTTGTCAGTGGAAAATCTATTTATTTTTATGATAAAAGATGACAAAACGTCGACATCGCGTTATGTTGTCGGATTATTGACATATCGTCGGAGTTAGCAACACAATGACAGAAGATACTCATATTTTGCTCCTTAACGGCCCGAACTTAAATATGCTGGGTTCCAGAGAACCTGAGAAATATGGGGCTCGACCGCTTTCTGAAATTGTATCGAACCTGATGCAAGAAGCAGAAAAACTAGGCGTAAAACTGAGCCATTTTCAGTCAAATGCAGAGCATGAACTTATCGATAGAATTCATGCAGCACAAGGTAATGTTGATTATATCCTAATCAACCCGGCCGCATTCACGCATACAAGTGTTGCTCTGCGTGATGCGCTATTAGCAGTTTGTATCCCATTTATCGAGATCCATCTGTCTAATATTTATGCTAGAGAACCCTTTCGTCATCACTCATATTTCTCCGATATGTCCAATGGGGTTATTTGTGGTCTTGGCGCAGATGGTTACAGTTTTGCATTACAAGCCGCGGTTAATCGTGTGCGACTAATTAATTCAATTCAAATATAAGAGTACGGAATCATATCCATGGATATTCGTAAAATTAAAAAGCTGATCGAACTTGTTGAAGAATCTGGCATTTCTGAACTGGAAATTTCTGAAGGTGAAGAGTCAGTACGTATCAGTCGTGTATCACCAGCATCTCAAATGATGGCTGCACCTCAACAGTTCTACTCAGCACCAGTTGCTCAACAACCTGCATTAGCTAACGCGGTTGCTCCAGCACAAGAAGCAGCGGCTCCAGCAGCACCTGCGGCAGTTTCTGGTCACCAAGTTCGCTCACCAATGGTTGGTACTTTCTACCGCTCACCAAGCCCAGAAGCAAAACCATTCGTTGAAGTTGGTCAAACTGTCAAAGTTGGCGATCCTCTTTGCATCGTTGAAGCGATGAAAATGATGAACCAAATCGAAGCAGATAAAGCTGGTGTTGTTAAAGCTATTTTGTTGCAAAACGGTGATGCAATAGAATTTGACGAGCCATTAGTTGTCATCGAATAACGAGGCGTTTCCATGCTGGAAAAAATTGTTATCGCTAACCGTGGGGAAATTGCACTGCGTATTCTGCGTGCATGTAAAGAACTCGGCATCAAAACTGTTGCGGTTCACTCCACGGCAGATAGAGATTTAAAACACGTATTGCTGGCAGACGAAACTATTTGTATTGGTCCGGCTGCCTCAGCAAAAAGCTACTTGAATATCCCTGCAATCATTGCTGCGGCTGAAATTTCAGGCGCACAAGCGATTCACCCAGGATACGGTTTCCTGTCTGAAAACGCTGACTTTGCAGAGCAAGTAGAACAATCAGGTTTCATTTTTATCGGCCCAAAAGCTGAAACCATCCGCCTAATGGGCGACAAAGTTTCTGCGATTAGCGCGATGAAAAAAGCAGGCGTTCCATGTGTACCAGGTTCTGATGGTCCACTGGGTAACGACACTGAAAAGAACAAAGCAATTGCTAAACGCATCGGCTTCCCAGTTATCATCAAAGCATCTGGTGGTGGTGGTGGTCGTGGTATGCGTGTGGTTCGTAATGAGAAAGATCTCGAATCTTCCATTAACCTGACCCGTGCAGAAGCAAAAGCCGCATTCAACAACGACATGGTTTACATGGAAAAATTCCTTGAAAACCCACGTCACGTTGAAATCCAAGTGATGGCAGATGGTCAAGGTCATGCTGTTTATTTAGCTGAACGTGACTGTTCAATGCAGCGCCGCCACCAAAAAGTGGTTGAAGAAGCACCAGCTCCGGGGATCACCCCAGAAATTCGCCGTAATATCGGTGAACGCTGTGCAAAAGCCTGTATCGAAATCGGCTATCGTGGCGCAGGTACTTTTGAGTTCTTATTTGAAAACGGCGAATTCTATTTCATCGAAATGAACACCCGTATTCAGGTTGAGCACCCAGTGACCGAAATGATCACCGGCGTTGACTTAATCAAAGAACAGCTGCGTGTAGCATCCGGTTTACCATTATCTGTGACTCAGGATCAGATCAATGTTCACGGTCATGCGATTGAGTGTCGTATCAACGCAGAAGACCCGCACACATTCCTGCCTAGCCCAGGTAAAATCACTCGTTTCCACTCTCCGGGTGGCTTCGGTGTTCGTTGGGAATCTCATATTTACGCAGGCTACTCTGTTCCTCCGTTCTATGACTCAATGATCGGTAAATTAATCACTTACGGTGAAACTCGTGAAATCGCGATTGCTCGTATGAAAAACGCGCTGAACGAACTGATCATCGATGGGATTAAAACCAACATCGAATTACAACAGATGATCATGAATGATGAAAACTTTGCCAAAGGTGGAACCAACATCCACTATTTGGAGAAAAAACTCGGTATTCAAGAATAATTCCCTGAATAATCGACATTTTCGTCATTAAAAACAAATACCGGAAAATCAATTTCCGGTATTTTTTTGCCTATAAATGGCAGGATTATCGGTTTTATTACGCTATTTTTCACACTCCCTCTTCAGATTGTCGTACAATCCCCGATTATTTTTGTCAACATGAGGAGGAAAAGCGGATGGACAAACGTTTTCTTCAATCAAACAGGGAAGCTCGTTGGGCGCTATATCTGACTATTGCCTACATGATAGGTTGGGTACTTTGTGCTTATCTACCCAGTAACACACTTGGTGTTACCGGATTACCGTTATGGTTTGAATGGTCATGTCTGATTCTCCCTATCATCTTTATTTTGCTATGCATCATGATGGTTAAACTCGTATTCAAAGATATCTCGCTGGAGGAGAAAGATGCAGACTGAAGTTCTCCTGCCCTTAATCGGCTATCTGCTCCTCGTTTTTCTCCTTTCGCTCTACGCTTATAAAAAACGCACGAAAGGCGAATTTCTTAACGAGTATTTTCTAGGTAATCGCTCGATGGGCGGCTTTGTCTTAGCCATGACCATCACCGCAACCTATATCAGCGCTAGCTCCTTCATCGGTGGTCCCGGTGCCGCCTACAAATACGGGTTAGGCTGGGTACTCCTCGCCATGATCCAACTACCTGCAATCTGGCTCTCTTTGGGCGTACTTGGCAAAAAATTTGCCATCTTAGCGCGTCGCTATAACGCCGTAACCCTCAACGATATGCTCTACGCCCGCTACCAAAGTCGTTTTCTGGTTTGGTTTGCTAGCGTAAGTTTATTAGTCGCGTTCTTTGGGGCGATGACGGTGCAGTTTATCGGAGGTGCTCGATTACTCGAAACCGCTGCCGGCATTCCTTACACTTATGGACTCGTTATTTTTGGCGTCTCTATCGCGCTGTATACCGCGATTGGTGGTTTCCGAGCCAGTGTTCTTAACGATGCCTTACAAGGGCTGGTTATGTTACTGGGTACGGTTATTTTGCTGGTTGCCATTATCTACCATGCGGGGGGTTTACCTGCTGCCGTGGAAAAAATGCATGCTATTGACCCAAAACTGGTCTCTCCAGAAGGAGCCAACGATATCCTCAGCGGACCATTCATGGCCTCATTCTGGGTATTAGTCTGTTTTGGAGTTATCGGATTACCACATACCGCAGTACGCTGTATTTCCTACAAAGACAGCAAAGCGGTTCATAAAGGTATTATCATCGGTACGATTGTGATGGCAATCTTGATGTTTGGTATGCACTTTGCGGGCGCCTTGGGGCGTGCCATACTGCCAGATTTAACCATCCCAGACCAAGTGATCCCGACCTTGATGGTTCAGGTTCTTCCACCATTTGCCGCGGGGATTTTCCTGGCAGCACCAATGGCCGCAATTATGTCCACCATTAACGCCCAGTTACTGCAATCTTCGGCGACGATCGTGAAAGATATCTACCTTAATGCCGCACCTGAACAAATTAAAAATGAGAAAAAACTGGCGCGCATTTCCAGCTTCTCAACCTTAATCTTAGGGGCACTATTATTGATTGCTGCGTGGAACCCACCACAAATGATTATCTGGCTGAATTTATTAGCTTTTGGTGGATTAGAAGCGGTATTCCTGTGGCCACTGGTTCTTGGATTATATTGGGAAAAAGCCAACGGCACTGGCGCCCTGAGCGGCATGATCGTGGGCGGTGTTTGCTACGCCATTTTCGCCTCATTTAAGATTGAAATTATGGGCTTCCACGCCATTGTGCCATCACTGATTCTGAGCCTAATTGCCTTTTTAATCGGTAATCTTTTTGGCAAAAACCCAGTACAATCGGCACCAAATGAACAGGTAACCAGCACTCATTGATTTTGGCTTTACCTAATGTAAATGAACAAATGCAATGCTCTAAATAATTCGCGTCATAGCTAGGCGGCAAACGAGCTAATCCCTAGGAGCATACACAAGTATGTGACTAGGGTTAGCGAGCGCAGCCAACAACGCTATGGCGTGAAGAATGAAGAGCAACCCTATAGCGTGAAGAATGACGAGCATTTTAAAAGAGAAAAAACAATGCCTTGGATACAAATCAGACTAAACTCAAACGCCAAAGACGCAGAAGCCCTTGGCGATGAACTCATGGAAACGGGCTCCGTGTCCGTCACTTTCCAAGACAGCCACGACACCCCTGTTTTCGAGCCTCTTCCTGGAGAAACTCGTCTGTGGGGCGATACCGATGTTATCGGTCTGTATGATGCTGAAACCGATATGAAATGGGTGGTCGCTCAGTTAGAAAACAGCCCGTTACTCGGCGCTGGCTTCGTTCATAAAATCGAACAAATTGAAGATAAAGACTGGGAGCGCGAATGGATGGATAACTTCCACCCAATGCGTTTCGGCCAACGTTTATGGATCTGCCCTAGCTGGCGCGATGTGCCAGATCCAACCGCTGTTAACGTAATGTTAGATCCTGGCTTAGCATTCGGTACGGGAACCCACCCGACGACGTCATTATGCCTTGAATGGCTCGATGGATTGGATCTTGAAGGCAAAACCGTTATCGATTTTGGTTGCGGATCAGGGATCTTAGCTATTGCGGCATTAAAGCTCGGTGCAGCGCGTGCGATCGGGATCGATATCGATCCACAAGCGATTCTTGCGAGCCGCGATAATGCGGAGCGTAATGGCGTCTCAGAGCGTCTGTCGCTCTATTTACCCAAAGACCAACCTCAAGACCTTCAGGCTGACGTCGTAGTCGCTAACATCCTTGCAGGCCCTTTACGTGAGCTTGCACCGATGATCAGTGTGCTACCGCGCGCCGGTGGTCATTTAGGTCTGTCTGGCGTATTAGCCAGCCAAGCTGAAGGCGTTGCTGATGCTTATCGTGCTGACTTCAATATTGACCCTGTTGCAGAGAAAGATGAGTGGTGCCGTATCACTGGTGTCAAGCATTTTTAATGGCTTTGTGGTAAAAATCAAAGAATAATTTCTTTGAAATTAATTGCAGAATGGATTATCTTACAGCTCAAATATTGCTCAATAGCTGATGATAATCTGTTCTGCTCGAGAAGTGAGTCTTGGATATTCAACGTAATCGTTATTTTTAGCGCCTGTTGTTAAAAAACACCTAACAACTTGTTAAATAACACTAATTTTATTATTTTCTAAAAAGCAAGATAAAAAAGTTAGTGATAAATAACCGTTTGCTCAAAGTTTGTCCTTTCATATCTCGTAAAAAATGCGTAATATACGCGCCCTTGCAGTCACAGTATGGCCCCCATTTAGTTATGCGAATCGGACAATATCAGTTGAGAAACTGTCTTATTGCTGCCCCCATGGCAGGCATCACAGATAAACCGTTTAGGTCCCTGTGTTATGCGATGGGTGCTGGAATGACGGTATCGGAGATGCTTTCTTCTAACCCACAAGTTTGGAAGACAGATAAATCGAGACTCAGGATGGTTCACCGCGATGAACTCGGGGTACGTTCCGTTCAAATAGCTGGCAATGATCCCGATGAAATGGCTGCTGCAGCTCAAATTAACGTTGAGAGCGGCGCTCAAATCATTGATATCAATATGGGCTGCCCAGCTAAGAAAGTGAATCGTAAGCTAGCAGGCTCAGCCTTACTGCGTTATCCGGAGATTGTAAAATCAATCCTAGAGACCGTTGTAAACGCTGTGGATGTGCCAGTCACACTGAAAATCCGCACAGGCTGGTCACCTGAAGAGCGTAACTGCATAGAGATTGCCCAATTGGCCGAAGATTGTGGTATTCAAGCCCTGACCATTCATGGCAGAACCAGAGCCTGTCTGTTCAACGGCGAAGCTGAATATGACAACATTCGGGCAGTTAAGCAGACTGTTTCCATTCCGGTTATTGCCAATGGCGACATTACTGACCCGCTAAAAGCCAGGGCTGTTTTAGACTACACAGGGGCGGATGCCTTGATGGTAGGACGAGCAGCTCAGGGAAGACCTTGGATCTTTCGGGAAATCCAACATTATCTGGACACAGGTGAAATATTGCCACCGATGCCAATGGCTGACGTGAAAAGCATTATGTTAGGGCATGTACGGGAACTGCACGACTTTTATGGTCAAGGCAAGGGAGCCCGTATAGCGCGCAAACATGTTTCTTGGTACTTACAAGAACATGCACCTGATGACCAGTTTCGGCGCTCCTTCAACGCCATTGAGGATGCCAGCGAACAGCTGGAGGTGTTGGAAGCATTTTTTGAAAATTTTTGCGTAAATAAAAGATAAGAGCTGACAGAACTATGTTCGAACAACGCGTAAATTCTGACGTACTAACCGTTGCTACTGTAAATTCACAAGATCAAGTAACTCAAAAACCGTTACGTGACTCAGTTAAGCAAGCACTGAAGAACTATTTTGCTCAATTAAATAATCAAGATGTTAACGATTTATATGAGCTGGTATTGGCTGAGGTAGAACAGCCTTTGTTGGACATGGTTATGCAATATACCCGTGGAAACCAGACCCGTGCAGCCCTGATGATGGGTATCAACCGCGGAACTCTGCGTAAGAAACTGAAAAAATACGGCATGAACTAATCCTAGTCGGTTAATGCAGTGTTTTTAGAAGCCCTTTCTGATTTTAGAAAGGGCTTTTTTTGTCCCTTTCGATCTGAACACTACCCCCTTCCTTTTAATAATCACCCTTCTTTCTAATACGCAAATCATATATTTTATAAATAAATTCGTTTTGTTTTAATCCTAGCCTTTATTCATGAGCATTATCACAATTAATAAAATCCTCATTTTTATACCTTGCCATTTTCTATCTAGATTTATAAATTCAAAAATCTTCTTGTTCTCATC
>NZ_JAERJY010000040.1:0-25568 GCF_018257375.1 Providencia sp. JGM181
GTTAAATATTGAACAGATTAAGTGTGAATATCCAAAAAGTGTAATTTAATATTTATTTGACATAAAATTAACATATGAATAATATTCGATGAGTTTGATTTTTGAACAATGCCAATTGCAGGTAAATCGAAAATAGAATCGGAGAATTATTATGATAAAGCCATATGGTGTAGTGGGTTTAGTGCCAACAACGTGGGGAATAAAAACGCGTAGCGATATTATGAAAAATATCGACCATCTTGAGGAGCTATCTCACGGTGCGCTGTGGCTATCTTCATTGGATCTCCCTGTTCGTTTACTTGTACTTCCGGAAGGTGCTTTACAAGGTTTCAACGATGAAGCACTGGATTTACCGATTGCTGAATTTCTAAAAGATGGCGCTATTGATATTCCAGGCCCTGAGACTGACCGACTGGGTGAATTAGCGAAATCTCAAAATGTGTACATCATGGCGCAGGCAAAAACCCGCGATCCAGATTGGCCGGGTATTATGTTTAACGTTGGGTTTGTTATTGATCCCAAAGGGAACATTATCCTGAAACACCATAAAATGTCCTCTTTGTTGCCGTGTGAACGTTCGGCATCGCCTCATGATCTGTACGATGAGTGGATAAAAAAATATGGGCGTTCATTACAATCTTTCTGGCCAGTCGTTGATACTGAAATTGGCCGATTAGGGGTAATGATGGCCATGGAAGGAAACTTCCCTGAAAACGGTCGTGGTCTGGCATTAAATGGGGCAGAAGTGGTGTACCGCGCTTCATTACCAACGCCATTTACTGAAAATGACCTGTTTGAAATTTCTAACCGAGCCCGTGCGTTGGAAAATAATTTCTATGTTGTGGCGCCGAATATTGGCTCAATGTATATGTTCCCAACCACACAAGCGCCAATTGACTGTGGTGGCGGTCGTTCACTGATTGTGGATTACAAGGGTAAAATTGTGGGTAAACAAGAAGATACTAACGGTTCAACCTATGTTTATGGGGTGATTGATATTGAAGCGATGCGCCATCACCGAGCCAATGCTTCGGTCAGTAATTGGCTGAAAGATATTCGGACTGAATGTGCTCAGCTCATTTATGAAACGCCAATTTACCCGAAAAATACCTACTTACATGAGCCTCAAGGCAATCATAAACACTACCGAGAAACCATTTTAAATAAGCAAATCGAGAAAATGATCGAACGAAATGTATTTGTACCGAGTGTGTATGATAAGCAATAACGACCGCTATTAATCAAAAACCAACAGCGTGTATTACGTTGTTGGTTTTTTTAATTCTAAGCTAACGGGTATCGCTATTTTCTATAACGTTTATAGATTTCAGTGGTACCGACAGACAGGGTGCGATTTAGCTGTTTAGGCTGCGCAGCAAAATCAGCATCAATTAAAAACAGATTTTTTTGCCTATCTTTTCTTACGTTGCCTTCGGAGCCATGATCAAAAAGAGTGCGTCCCCGGGATTCAACAAAACCAGAAGCCTCCTTGCCTGTTATCGATCTCCCATCAATAAACTTAGTGACTAAAATGGCATTGCCATTTGCGAGCGTAGTAGATCGTGCAAAGTTAATATCTTGATTTACCTCATTTAATACTCTGGCGCAGCGATCGTATTTCGCATATTTATTGTATTTAAAGTTTAAATCGCGATGAGGAATTTTAATCGCAAAGTTACCCACGCGATAGGCGGTTCCATATTCCCCTTTACCAAGATAATGACGCATGTTGAGGGTGAGCGTGCCATACTCCTCCTCACCAAGTTCATTGTGTTTGCTGATAGAGCGAGCGCGACATGTCGAGTGATTTTTGACTAAAAAGATAGGTCGATGATCAGCGCCGAACGCATCATTTTTAAAGATGATATTGAGACGATGCAACTTTTCTGTGAACTGGTCTATTTCGCTTGGTACTGTTTTTGCGATTGTAGGCTCAATGTGTACTTTGTTTGGCGCTAAATTCGTATTTTTTTCTATTTTTTGCGGAGAAGGATTCTCTGGTATTGTCAGCTTTACGAAACTTTGATGGGAAGGAATGATTTCTGTATTTTTTGCTTTCTTGGGACGTTTTAACAATGTATTAAACAAGTTGGTATTAAATAACCTGTTTACTCTCTCTATAAACCCGTTTTTTTTATTTTTAGGTTTCGCCAAAGCGGATTGGTTTTGTTCAATATGTGGTTGCAGTATTTTACCTGTATACTCATGACTTATTTGCTTCATTGAATACTCTCCTTTTTAGATAAAAATATAAAAAAGAGAGTGTTAGATATATCAAAAATGGATTTTCACCTAAACTTTAAACGTATTTTCGATATCGCTGAATATTGATTGCCATTCTGCATCATCAATATCCATCAAACCAAAATGGCGCAAAATAAAAGTGCCTTCAGTGGCTAAAAATAACAATCTAGCGCGTTTGCCACTTTCGGTTGATAAATCTAAATTAGCAATGCGTTCTCGATACCATTTACGGGTGCTTTCTAAATACTCAGGTGTTTGAAGCAGAGAAGCCATTAATGCGGCACCTTTGGCGATACTGGTTTTATCGTGGTCCGCTGTGGCTTTTATGTGGGCAATCACTCGACCTTCAGGACTGTTATCTTGGGCTATTGCTTTACTGAAAATTTCATCGTAAGAGTGGCTCCAGCGTTCAAACATGGCATCAATTAAGGCTTCTTTGTTACCAAAGCAGTATTGGACTCCCCCTTTAGAAATCCCCATTGATTTGGCGACTGCATCAATCGTCAGTGCGGTAGCACCTTGATTAATGACAATCTCTTCTGCGGCTTCTAGCACTTTTTCGCGATCAATTGTTCGTTGACGTCCCATTTAAAAAAACCTCTTTTCAATACGTACGTATGGAATTATATTATAGCACGATCATCCATCAAGGTGATCAATTAAACAAGTTGAGAAGATTTTATGATAGCAGATTATAAACGTTGGATTATTCTACTCTTAGTATCGAGTGTTTTATTTCTCATCGTCATTGATGTTACCGTGCTATATACCGCACTGCCTAAGCTCACCCATGATCTAGGTGCAACAGCATCTGAAAAATTATGGATTATGAATGCTTACCCGCTAGTGGTCGCGGGGCTATTGCCTGCTGCGGGAATGTTAAGTGATAAAGTGGGTCATAAGCGGATGTTTATACTAGGGTTGCCCTTATTCGCATTGGCCTCTCTGTGCGCGGCATTTTCACCGAGCGCATTAAGCTTAATTTTGTCTCGTGGATTTTTAGCGGTGGGTGCCGCGATCAGTATGCCAGCGACATTAGCCATTGTTCGCCAAGTCTTTTTAGACCCGAAAGAGCGGGCGCTGGCGATTGGTATTTGGTCTGCGGTAGCATCGGGTGGGGCTGCAATTGGGCCATTAGTCGGCGGTGTGTTACTCAATCATTTCTGGTGGGGCTCCGTCTTTTTAATCAACGTACCGGTGGTGCTGTTGGTGATCCCATTTGCGCTTTCTTTAATACCAAAAAGTACGAGAAATTCGCAGCAACCGATTGATTATTTAAGTTCTTTGTTTGTATTGGTGGGGCTGATTGGTTCAATCTATGCCTTGAAAGAGCTTGGAAAAGCCAATATTGATTGGTTCACGTTACTCATTGCTGGGGCGATCGGCATTGCCTTTCTGGTTATTTTTAGCCGTCGACAATTAGCGTCAGAATCGCCCATGATTGATTTTAAATTACTCAGCGACCCTCGATTTTTTGCGGGCATTCTGATGGCGATTTTATCCATCGTGATCATCGTTGGTGTCGAGCTACTATTAAGTCAGCGCTTGCAGTTGGTATTAGGTTATACCCCATTCGAGGCGGCGTTATACATTATTCCGATCCCGATTGCGTCTGTGTTAGCGGCTCCGTTAGCGGGTATGTATTTGCATAAAGTCGGCGCTAAACTAATGATGATTTTAGGATTTATTTGCACATTAGTGGGCGTCATTGGGGTTGCGTGGGTATTCAAAACCTCAACCGGCTTGGTATTACTGTCATTCTTATTCTGTGTTGGGTTCGGATTAGGTGCCATTTTTACCACAGCATCAACGACCATCATGTTAAATGCGCCAGATGAAAAAGCAGGAATGGCAGCATCCATTGAAGAAGTGGCTTACGAGCTAGGTAGCGTGCTCGGTGTGACATTTATGGGTGGCTTGATGAGTGCGGTTTATACCGCAAAGCTGGTATTACCGGCAGGTTTTACGGTAGCAGACAAAGTCTATGATAGCCTTGATGAAGCGTTAATTGTGGCTGAAGGGTTACCGCAAGATAGTGCAAGTCTCTTAGTGAATCAGGCGAGTATGGCATTTGATAACGCATTTATGTCTGTCATGATTGCCACGATAATTGTGCTGGTGGTGAGTATTGTTGTGTTGCCGTTTTTCTTCCGCCAAAAGCGTACCGTCTAACAATATTGTTCAAATAACCTTGTCTAAAAATTAAGAAAAAAGTGCGTCGAATAAAGGCGCACTTTTCATTAATTATAAAATCATCTAATAAGTATATCTATCTAACACCCTTTAAAATGGTCTCTCTGCCACGTTTTACTTACTCTGAATTTTCAATCTGGTGAGAATGAAAACAAAGGGGATTTATGCAACTAAACCACAGTGATAGCTTAATTTTCCGTGATAATTACTTGAATAAAGACAGTTGGATCGCGGCGAATAAAGTCATGACAAAGAAGATTTTGACGGAACTTACTCATGAGGGGATTATTACACCCGAGCATATTAGCCACGGCGACTATGTACTGAATATCGAAAGCCAAGGCGTTTGTTATCACTTTAAAGCAAAAAAATATTTACTAGCACATTTAGATATCAGTCTTGCATCCATAAAAAAATATAAAGATGGGCTGGAAATTCCCGTAGATGCTTTAGATCTTTTTATTGAATTACTCGAATTTATTCATATTGATAAAGCGATATTACCAACCTATGTTGATGGATTATTATCGACGTTAAACGGTTGGGTATATAAGCGAAATGGGAAGCGTCTTAGCGCTGACAAACTGATATTCGCAGATTATCAATCAATAGAATCTACTATGGATGAAGGACACCCCGCGATTATTGCTAATAGAGGGTGTTACGGATTTGATTTCATTGACTCGTTGGTATATTCGCCAGAATATATGGCTAAGCAAAAAGTGGTTTGGATTGCGGTTCATAAAGACAAAGCCACATTTAGTGCAATATCCTCATTAAGCTATCAGGATATTATTCAATCAGAACTCTCCACAGAAGAAATCAGTTATTTTAATGACATAGTCCATCAACAGGCCGTATTGAGTGACGATTACTATTGGATGCCGGTGCACGAATGGCAATGGCGCGAGAAAATTTTAATTCGATTCTCTGCTGATATTGCGAAGAAAAATATCATTTTCTTGGGAATGAGTGTGGATGAGTATTTTGCTCAACAATCAATTCGAACGCTCTTTAATGTCAGCGATCCCAGTAAACGTTATATCAAGCTAGCCGTCTCAATTTTTAATACCGGATTTATGCGCGGGCTTTCCCCCTATGCAATGAAAGTGACCCCAGGAATTAATGAATGGCTAGATAACTTATGCTCTCAAGATAACTATTTGGTTGAAAAAAACTTCAAGTTACTCAAAGAAGTTGCGGCAATAGGATTCAGGGATACGCTATTTGAAAAGGTTATCACGGAAAGCTCGCCACAAAAGCATATGTTATCTGTATTATGGCGAGAATCTGCGTACGATAAAATTGAAAAAAATCAGCGTATAATGACTATGGCGGCATTATTGCATGTAGATAAAAGAGAAACGTCTTTTATTGTGGAATTAATTAAACTCTCTGGCCTTTCTGGGCATGAATGGATAAAAGCGTATCTTGATTGTTATTTATTACCTCAATTACACCTATTTTATGCCCATGATATTGCTTTGATGCCCCATGGCCAGAATGTGATTTTGATTATTGAAGAGAACAAACCGATCGGTATCTTGATGAAAGATATTGCGGAAGAAGTGATTTTCTTTAATCCAGAAGGTTCATTGCCTGAGGCTGTGTCACAGTGCACCCATATTGTAAAAGATAACCTTAAAATTGAGCATTTTTGGACCGAAATATTTGATTATTTCTTCCGTTATTTGGCTGTAATTTTAGATAAACATGATTGCTTGGCGGAAAATGATTTTTGGCAGCTAACGGCGGATGCCATTTTTGAATATCAGGCATTGTACCCTGAATATAAAGAAAAATATGAAAAGTTAGATTTATTTAAACCCACATTTAAGCAATATGCGATTAATAGACAAAAAATGATTCACGGGCCTGAGTGTCTATCTCTACGGGAATTTAAAACCAATAAGGAATTTTCGAGAGAACTTCCTAACCCATTATTTTTATTTAAAAAATAATCAACAAAATAGAAAGATGCTCGTGATTGAGCATCCTTCAGTGGTCTGACTATTTAACTTTGCGAATTAAAACTGCAGCCAAGAATGGGCTAATAGCAAACAGGGCAAATAACCAGACAGAGGCTTGTTGAGCACCAACTAACCCACCAGGATTAATCAATCCGCTATTATTGACCACCACGCCCACTAATGCCGCAGATAAGGCAGTTGCATACAATTGTATCGTAATCACTGAAGAGGATGCTAAGTTTTCTTCCCCTTTAGGTGCCGCATTAAATACTCGCAGAACTAAATGAGGCCAGCAGATGCCAATTCCTAATCCAACTCCCATCATGGCGAGTAGGTAAAGAATAAATAATGGAATGGTGTTAACTAAATCCAGATTAGGGGTTAGAACCGCTAGAATTATCAGCGATACCAAGATGATAACGGGACCCGCTTTAAGGATGCGTAAAACGATCGCGCCCGTTTTATTGGCGCTGAGTAAGGCACCTACTGTCCATCCCGCCGCCATCACGGCAGTTAAATAACCCGCCATCAACGGTGAAAACTGGTGAATAGTTTGCAGGAAGTAAGGCACATAAATTTCGGTGGTCATTCCCCCCACCAGTAAACCCATCGTCAGGAAAATAACCCCAAGCTGAGTTTTTAGGGAGTAAGCCCCTGTGGGGAGTAAACGCTTTCCACTTTTACCATCAATAAGCGCAATGGTGACGAGCAAGGCAATGCCAATGAGTAACCCGATAAGATTGCTGAGCAAGCTTTCCGATAAACTGCCAATTGAGATAGCCAGCACGGAAATAACTAACAGTGAAATCGCAAGAATGGGAATTTTTGTTGTTTGCGCTTGCTGAGATTTTTTCCCTGGTAATTGGTTGATAACTATCATTGCCAGCACAACCGCCACAGGCAATAAAGCCCAAAAAGCCCAGCGCCAATGACCCCCTTGAGCAAAAATACCGCCAATGGCAGGACCACACAACGTAGCTATCCCCCACATACCGGATATCACCCCCATGGCGCGAGACCACAAGTTTGGCGTGAAGACAATACGGATCAGCGCGTAGCTAAGCGCGAATAACATCCCGCCGCCAAGCCCTTGTAAGGCGCGCCCGCCTAATAAGGTGAGCATGGACGGTGAGGATGCACACCAAATGGCGCCCAAGGAAAACAGTAACAGAGCACTAAGGTAGGCAAGTTTAGGTCCTAGGCTGTCCAGTACTTTACTGGATAATGCAGAGCCAATAATGGAGGTTGCCACAAATAACGTGGTGTTCCACGCATAATATTCAAGACCGCCAATATCATTGACGACACTCGGTAAAATCGTGGTGACAATATAAATATTGATAGCATGAAGTGCGACGCCACCTGTGAGGGCTATCGTCAATAATGCATTAGTGCCGCTGAGTAAATCGGCCCATTTTCCTTGAGGTTCGGTGCCTGTTTCATTGAATTCGGTGACAGTTTTGTTGCTCATACGCAGACCTGCTGGACGAAAGAGTAAAGAAAAGGGTATTATCCAAGTATTGTCTTGGATAATAAAATTACACTATGAATAAAGCAAGTAAATACTTTGATAATCTAAATCTCACTCAAGCAGTGGATAAGGTGCTGTTTTGCATCAAAACCAAAGGACCCGTTTCCACAGCAGTGATTGCCCATGACCTGGGTTTAACGGGGGAAGCAGCACGCCAGCATATCCATAAATTAACGTCACTGGGTCTGGTGGAAGGTGTTCAATGCACCGCACAATCTGGCGCTGGGCGTCCTCGGCAAAATTGGGTATTAACGGAACTGGGACATCAACGTTTTCCCGATACCCATGCTCAACTGGCTTTGCAGCTCATTGATTCAGTGAAAACCATTTTTGGTGATGAGGGGTTAGAAAAGCTGATTGAACAGCGAGAAGCGGAAAGTCGCAGTAAATATTTAGGGCGCTGCCAAGGGCTGCCATTAGAACAATGTTTAGCTGCACTCGCCGAGGTTCGTAGCGAAGAGGGCTATATGGCGAAGGTTGAGCAGGAAGGCGATAGCTGGTTATTTATCGAAAACCATTGCCCTATCTGCGCGGCGGCAACCGCGTGCCAAAACTTTTGCCGTTCTGAATTGGCACTATTTCGCGAAGTATTAGGGGAACAGGTGAATGTAGAACGGGAGCAATACCTGCTTGATGGTGCAGGGCGCTGTGTATATCGGGTTACTTTGAAAGGGTAGTCGGCGGCGTCGCTTTTAATTTTTTATTGGCTAACCACGCATAGGTAATTCCGGCGATGGCGCCAGCAATATGGGATTCTGTCGATATTTGCTGGTGAACAGGCAGTAACCCGCTCGCCATCGCACCAAAATAGAACAGTACCAATAGGGCGATAATGATATCTAACAGTTTGCGGCGGAAAAAACCTTGGGCAATCAATAAGCCCCAAAGCCCAAAAATCCAGCCGCTAGCGCCAATATGCAGCGCATTTCTACCCACTAGCCAGATAATCAAGCCACCAACCACAATAATAAACGCGCTGGCATAAGCATATTTTCGAATGGAATCATGCAGCAGCAGGGCGCTTAAAACCAGTAATGGCGGCAGATTACTCAGAAGATGTGCCCAATCGCCGTGGATCAGTGGGGCAAAGATAATCCCCACCAGCCCGTGCAGCGTTCTTGGTTGGATGCCGAACCCAACAAGCGCGTAGCCACTTAAACTATTGGCGATTTGAATAGTGATCAGCAAACCCGCAAGGGTAATCAGTAATTTAATTCGCGGGCTTAGCCAAGTTTGCATTATCGATGTCCGAGAGATTGTACACTTTCAACCAGTTGGGCGAGCTGAGTCACAACGCGGTCGCCCACATCGGCATTATCACCACCTAATGCTTTGTTACGCAAGAAATCTTTCTTGATTTGCTGCCAGCGTGCTGCATCTTTCTCATTCAGCCTTCCGCGTAATTCTGCCAGCTTCAATAAGTTCTCTTCAGCACCTGTCGTTAATAATTGCGCTTCCCCAAGATAATGGTCATCCAGCAATCTCTCCAATTCATCATCATTCATAACGGAAGAGACTTTCTCGCTGAGCTTATTCATATTTCGGTAGCTGCCTTGCAGGCGGAATGCCGGCTCGGTTCGATATTTATCGGACTGTGCGGCACTGGCAATATATTGCTGGTTTACCTTCAGAACCACATCGCGCAGGCTGAGTAATCGGGAAATAACCGCCGTAATTTCATTCACTTCTGCATCGGAATATGGGTAGCTGAGTGCATTAGTGGAAACCGATTTGCCCATGGCTTTATCCACCAGCAAATACAGGTCGTTTAAATCTCGTAGTGCGAGAGGTGCTAATACTGGATTTGAGGTCAGGCTGTTTTCTATGTAGCTCAATGCAAAGGCATCATCCATCCCACCGAGCACTTCACCCAGGTTATAAATATCCGCACGGTTGGCGAGCATATCAGGGATACGGAACACTTCGCCAGATTCGGTATACGGGTTACCCGCCATGACAACACAGAATTTTTTACCGCGCATATCGTAGGTTTTGGTTTTGTTTTTCCATACCCCTTCGATGCGACGAGTTCCATCACACAGGGAGATAAATTTCTGTAAAAACTCAGGGTGAGTATGTTGAATATCATCTACATACAGCATCACGTTGTTGCCCATTTCGAGGGCTAGGTTGAGTTTTTCCAGCTCTTGTCTGGCGGTAGCATTCGGGGCTTGTTCTGGGTCGAGGGACAGCACATCATGCCCAAGCGCAGGACCATTAATCTTCATAAAGATCAAACCAAGGCGGTCAGCCGCGTACTCCATCAGGGTCGTTTTACCGTAACCTGGCGGGGAGATCATCAGTAACAAGCCCATTAAATCGGTACGCTTGTTTTCGCCTAGAGCGCCAATTTGCTTCGCCATGTTGTCACCGATAATCGGTAAATAGACGTCATTGATCAGCTTGTTACGCACAAATGAGCTCAGTGGCTTAGCTTTGAACTCATGAAGTTTTAGGCGGCTGCGCTCTTCACTCACAATGCGCTGACGCAGTGCTTGGTATTGACGGAAGGCTGGAATAAATTGCTTGCGCTGTTCGCGCATTCGACTGAAAAAGTCATCCAAACTTAACGAGAGAGTTTGGTTGTGGATTGTCGGGTGATCCCCCAGTAATCCAGTAACTTTAAAGTATAAATCGGCTTCGCTATAACGTGCCGATGCTATTTTATCTAAGATAATAATGGCGATGGCGCCTGGAATGTATGGACGTAAATGTGCAAATTCGTCAATCGAACACAGCCCTTGCAGCCAATTTTGCAATAGCGCCCAGCGCTGAGCATAGCGAGTGCCAAGGTTTTGCTGTGAATGATTGAAATCCAGCCACATATGGGCTTCTTCTAAGCGCGTTTGTAGTGCTGCCACTAAGTCCCGCGCATATTTGCTGTACACCAATTCAATCGGCGTTCTGGCTAACGCAAAACTGAGGTATTCCGCAGCTTGAGCTTGCTCATGAGCTTGGCAATTAATTGGATTATCTTGCAGGAATAAGCTGACATCTGCCTCGATCTCCGCTTGAAGATCTAAAAGGGCATCATCGTTATTGAATAGCTGGCGGATATTCATCGCGGTTCTGGCTCGTTCTGGCCATTGGGCAGGGTATTCGTTGCTTTGAATGTGATGCCAAAAAATCGCCGCAATGGCGCGAGCTGTTGGGTTGAAACGCAGTAAATCCGCGCTTTCACCAATCGGGAGCAGCTTTTTCAATATCGCGATAGCGTCGTGGTCGTGGATCCCTTTTTCGTAGCCTTCTTTGTAGCGTGGAGCCGCAAAATCACGCACCAGTTTGTCGATTTTTTCAGGGGCAGACAGCGTACTTTTTAGGGTATCGAAATTCAAACCATCTTGGCGTTTTGCTGCGGCATAAATGATGGAATACGCGAGGTATTCAGCGCGATAAACGGTATCAGATTCGGATTCGAGGTTGGCTGTCCAATAAGGCTGCAACTGTGCAAGTTCGGCGTTCTCAATGGGTTCTTGGAAATCCGTTCCGGTGAGGTATACCCACAGCTGGTTATCTTTTGGCAAGATAGTCAGGTCAAGCTCTTGGGTGTTAACACTGAAACGGTGGCGACCCAGCTTAATAATGTTGCCGCCATCTTCGAATATATCGGTTTTATCCCGCAAAATGCGAATGGCTTGGTCGCGAGAGGCTTTAAGTCTGGCGTCGATATCATCAGCTTTGACGTTATCGTTGATTTCTCGTAGTTTCTCGATGATTTCACGGGTTTTTTGTGCGAGCGGGTCGGTAGCAAAAAACGCATTCAGTTCATCTTGGTTTTGCAAGCGTACAGTACGGCGTTGAAGGCTTTCTAATAAGCGGTCGGCGGCCGTTAATAAATTCTGCGAACGGCGCTGGCGGTCATCAATCAGGACTTGTTTATGGGATTCAAACGTTTCCAGTAATTCTTCGCGTTTTGCCAGAATATCATCAAGAAATTCATCATGATGGCTAAACTGGCTTTCTAGCTCTTCTAATTGAACCAGTAATCGGGATAACTGATCATCACAACGTTCTGGGTCAGTCGCGAGGGATAATGCGTTGGTGATGCCTTGGCTAAATAGGCGGAACTGCGCCCCAAATTGCGCCACGCTCTCAATGCTAGTTTGGGATTTGCGTTTTTGTTGTAAGCGGGCGCGGGACTGGTTTAACTGGGCATAAATGTGCGAAATGGCATCGATGATATGGGTCTGTAAGGTGACATCATCAAAACTCAAAGAAGCCATTAAATTAGAGAGCATGTCCAAATCCGCTGACATTTTTTCCATGTCATTCATTGGGACATCTAACTGCGCGCTGGTTTGAGCTTTTTCAATTAACTCTTCAAAGGCCGCAAGCTGAGTTTTAAACGGTTGCAGAGCTTTGTCGCTGGCAAGAAATTGCGCAGTACCTTGGGAAACGCGTTGCTGTGCTTCGGTGATTTCATTTTCCATCTCACTGAGTTTTGTGAGATCCATATAGCGGAATTCTCGCAATGAAATCAGATGCCCTTGTTGGGCATTTAAGGCGTTTAGCCCATCTACAAATTGTTGAATATCCGTCCATCCTTCAGGCAATGTGAGGGACAGTAAGGAGCGTTGGCGAGTGACCGCCTCATTCATTGATTTGACGGATTGCTGGCGGATGCTTTCGACTTTCTCGTATTCGTCGAGTACCAACTCACTGGTTTGGGCGATCTCTTTTAAGAGTTTGCCAATACCTAAGCATTGGTCGTCATTAAACCAATAGAAAATATCCAGCAAGTTTTTAGGTTGCTGGCTAAGTTGTTCATAGCGGGAAACGGAAACTTGGTTGCCTTCAATCTCTTTGGCGACATGGAGAATTTCGGAGATCCCACGGACTAAATCGGCATTACCGATACGCCCAAGAAACCCACCCCGTGGCGGCTGCTTATCGGCAAATTCGTCAGAATAGAATGGGGTTTGCCACACCTGCATAGGGTGAACGCGAGTGGCTTCGTCACCTTCCCCTTCGAACAGCACCATTTTGCCATCTTCGAGCATGGCATAACCATGACCGATTAATGGTACGGCAAGCTTACGTTCAATTAAATTGTAATTGAAAAGGGCGATACGACCTTGGTTCGGGGAATAAAACACATACAGCACATCTTCCCCGTTAGGTGAGCGGCGCAGACGACGAAAACGCATGCCATCCATTGGTTGCTCGAAGGTTTTGTACTCCCCGTTTTGCAGGTAGTAACCCCCTGGGAAGATAATTCCGTGATCTTCCGGCAACTGCACGCACGCTTGCCCTATGGCATCAATACGGTGAACGGTTTGATTCAGAATGTTGTAAACCAGATAGCGCCAGCTCTCTTCGCGGTATGGCAAGATTTTGAGTAAAATTAGGCTGCCAGTCTGAGCATATTCAATTTGGGCGTCATCGAGGGATTGGTTTTTATCGAGTACCGCTTCGCGGTATATGCCCAACCCATCTTCGGTATTATTTTCACATTTGATGGTTAGGTCGCCGCCGATGGTTTCCACAAAGACGGTATCGAGAATATTAATGTGAGGATAGCGTCCATTAACGGTATTTTCCCGCGTAGTACGTACCCATTCGAAATCATTGGTGGGGGGTAGGGCGATATCACGTTCACCCCTGTTATCGATGTATTCGATGCGGGATTTATCACTGGAAATTGACCAGCGGAAAACACGCACATCGGTTAACCGATCACCAATTTGAAAACTGGCTAACAGCTTGCCATCGCGCTCGACTAATTGCAGTAATTGCGTGTTTTTGTAATAGGTATACAGCTCAGTAAAATCCTGAACAAAGCGCGTATCATTGAGGAATGTCTCTTCGTAAGGGACAGAGATTACATCAAAATCACCTTCATTTTCAGTGAGCTGATATAAGGAAAAAACATCTTCAATGTGAGTTTCTTTTTTCAGACCCAGAAAAACGTTATAGCCAAATAGCAGCCAGTCACCGACACGGACAATGTCTCTCGCTTGGCAGTTATTTTCGGTTCGAATACGGATACGCCCGATAATGTCCATCTGGCTTTGACCAAATTCAGTCAACCGGCTGTCGTTGAGTTGAGCTGCTTTTTGGTGAAGTTGCTGCCCTTGTTCGGTTAAGCGCTTGCGTAATATTTCGTACGCACCACCTTCCGCGACGGCACTGTCGAGAATTTCCTGTTCGCGATTCACATCTTGGGTTTCTGACATGTTTAACGAATTTCCTTGGTCTTAAAAAAAGATACGCTCATAAACCGCCAAGTTGCCTATGTGCTGCAACTTGGCGGGATGAGGTATAAAACTTACTTGAAAAGCCTGAATATTGATAAATTAGCTTTGGTTATCATCGTAAGACACGGGTTTGCTCACGATGTTTTTCGCTGTTTGTGGTGCACTTTTTGCAGCCATAAAACCATTGATTAAATCTTTGACTTCAGGGTGTTGCAGTAAGGACGCGATATCAATTTTCTTCTCTTCTGTGACGCGATTGACTAACTTTTCAAGGTTATCTTTGGCAAAGCTACTTTTATCCATAAACCCATCAACGGCTTTACCCAAGCTCAGCGCTTTAGAGAAGGTGTTAAAGAAGTCACCATCACCGCCCACAATTTCGATGTTGGTTTTGCTCAGTGCCGCAGCCAGGACATCCGCTTGCTCGCGAGCAATTTCTTTGTTCGCTTCAATGGATGCCATGGATTGCTCGAACTCTTTCTCAAGGCGCATACGGAACTCTTCATGTGAACGAGCCGTATCACTGAGGTGATCCATAGATTGGAATTTATCAGTCAGACCGTCAGCTTCCGCTTTCAGACGCTGGCGAATCACTTCGGCTTGCGCTGCCCCTAATTGACCTTCACCGCGAGCTTGGGCTGCCAGTTTTTCTTCCAAGACTTTTGCATCTGCCAAGCCCAGTTTTTCTTTCGCGTTGGCTTGTTGTTCTTCACCACGAGCCTGCGCTGCCAATTTTTCTTCCAGAATTTTCGCTTCGGCAAAACCTTGCTCGCGTTCGGCGTTCGCTTTAGCTTCCATCACTTGCGCTTCGGTTAAGCCTTTTTCTTTCAGACCACGAGCTTCGGCTAACAGTTTTTCCGCGGTGATATTGGCTTGAACCAGACCTTCTTTCTCTTCAGCTTCGGCAGTGGCTTGGCGAACACGGGCTTCTGCTAAGCCTAATGCTGCATGTTCTGCTTCAATCCCTTCCGCTAAGCGTTTTTTGGCTTCAGCTTGTTTGGCGGAAGCTTCCAGTTCTGCTTGTGCCATAGTGCTGATTTCTTCTGCACGGTGCTTGGCACTTGCTTCATCGGCTTCGGCTTTTTTCACCTGGCGGACTAAGGCTTCTTCGGCTTCCGCTTGGGCGTTGATTACGGTCACTTGCTTCATACGCTCAGCTTCTGAAACTTCGCGAACTTCCTTGATGCGTTCCTCTTCCTGCGCGACAGTTTTTTCGACGGCGACGCGCTCGCGGATCACGTTAGAGATGTTTTTACGCTCTTCTTCTAGCGCTTTTTCTTTTTCAATACGTTGCAGTTCAACTTCACGTTCACGGGCGACAATTTCGAGTTCGCGAGCTCGGCTTACTCGCTCTTCTTCGATAGCCACGGCACGGGTGCGGTTCTGTTGAGCCACTTCCACTTCACGCATGCGGTTTTCTTCACGAATTTCAATTTCTTGCTGAGTTTGAATACGCGCTTGCTCTGACTTGAGGCGCTCTTCTTCTTGAACGCGTAGGGTTTCAGCTTGTTCTCGTGCACGGATATTATCAATTTCGCGTTTTTGACGGGCTTCAGCATCGGCTTGTTGGCGCTCTAATGCTAAGCTCGCCTCGCGGGTTTCCACGTTTTTCTTTTTAATTGCTAACTCTTGGTCGCGCTCTTTTTGGTTAGTTTCGATATTGTGGATAGCAGTAATTTCAGTGATTTTGCGAATACCTTCGGAGTCAAAGATATTATTCGGGTCGAGAGCTGATTTTGGTGTTTGTTCTAAATAGTCGATTGCCACGTCTTCTAGCGCATAACCATTAAGGTCTTTACCAATCACATCGACAATACGGTCACGGAAGCTTTGACGGTCTTCAAACAGTTTGGCTAATTCTAATTGCTTACCAACCGTTTTCAGGGCTTCAGAGAATTTAGCGCTGAATAGGGCGCTGACGGCTTGATGGTCAGAGGCGCGCTCAACACCGATGGCTTTTGCTACCTTTAATACGTCTTCGGTGGTTTCATTAACACGCAGATAGAAGGCAACAGTGATATCAGCACGTAAGTTATCTTGGCAAATTAAGCCGTCTTTACCACGGCGATCCACTTCCAGCGTCAGCAGCGAAATGCGCATAAACTCTTTCTTGTAGATAACGGGATACACTAACGCACCCGTGAAATGCACTTTTGGTTGTGACGACATGTCGTTGACAATCAGAGCGGTACCTTGAGGGACTTTGATGTAGAAGGCTTTAAATAAACCAAAGAACCCAAGAATGATGATGATCACTCCCCCAACAACCGTTAAAAAAGGCATGTATTCAGCCAAATCCATATTTTTTCTCCATGGGTTCTGACGATGTCGTCATTCTTTATTAATTAGCAAAGTAGGTAGTTTATTTTTTGTGTTTACTGCCTGAATTCGTTTTCGGTGACAACTTGGTAACTGTGGGATTGAGGGTCATAACTGATGATAACGACGCGATCCCCGCGTTTAATATTTTCAGAGCTAGGTGCTCTAACCTGTAAAATTAGCCCCGCACCGCCATCTTCTAAGGTGGCTTCCCCATTTTGTTCTGTGACCGTCCCGGAGCGCACCGTTGCCAATTTCCCCATTAGCTGATGAACCGTTTTGGGTTTATTAATATTAACCAGTCGGCTACGGATGGGTTTTAGGCAAATGGCGGTTAAGTGCAGGGAAATAAAGGCGGTGATCACTAGCGACGTGACTCCAACGGCGTAACGCAGCAAGGTCATATCAATAAAGCGTAGGAATAAATGCGCAGCAAAGTAACTAATCAGCCAGCCGAAGAGGGTGAATAGCGTCAAGATAATGGTGACGGGAATTCCGGCTAAACCAAGTTTTGTCAGCCAGCCGGCAAAGCCAGTGAGATCGAGGCCGTCAGCATCTAATTCGGTATCGATATTAAATAAATCAATATCTAACAGACCAAAAGCGGCACAAAGCCAGTAAAACAGGACAATAATCAGTAAACCGCTAAAGATAATGGTCGGGAAAGCCAAGCAATTTTCTAAAAACAAATTCATTTATTTTTCTCTTTAGTTAAGTGGCTGAATGTGACTTTAGCGGGTATCTGTCTGTTACGTGTATGGCCTTTAACTGTGTTTTTATCGCGAATTTATCTAAAAGTGAGCAAAACCACGTTAATCATAAGCTCTTTTCGCGTTAACAACATAGGACTAGTCTAAGTCTAGTTTCTAGATTATCTCGCTGATTTCTATGGTTAATTTTCTGTAGTTAATCTGAAAAAGAAAAAAGATTTAACTTGTTGATTATTAGCCAATTTAATTAAAAATAACAAAGATGATAATTATTCTCAATTATATTTTGGTGATTTTGAGGTATTGGTCATCCCTACTTTCGATAAGTCGAAAGAGTAGGGATGCGATTACAGAATCATGCACGAAAAGAACAGTGCGCGGACATTAAGTGCGGAAAATTAATCGACGAGGTTTAAGAATGCAGCACCACGGGCGCCGCCAGAGGCACCATAACGGGCTTTTTCGATAGCCGGCATTTTCGCAATACCATAAAGATATTGAGGTACCATTTCCGGTAATAGGCGATAAATTTCATCAAATTGCGACAGACCGCCGCCAATCACCACTAAGTCAGGGTCAAAGACGGTGATAACTTGCCCCATAAACATCGCCAGCACCATCATATAGCGTTCAACATGCTGTTTCGCAGTGATATCACCGTTGTGATAACGTTCAATAATCTCGATAGCAGAGCGTTTCTCACCAGTAAATGCGGTATAAATACGTTCGAAACCGGGACCTGAAAGGTAGGTTTCAAAACAGGCTGTTTGACCACAACCACAGACAATTTCAGGTACGGTGTCCCCGAGATATTTTGCGGCACGAACACTCATGTTCATGTGTCCGATTTCCCCAGCAATGCCATTTTTCCCTGATAAGACCTTACCGTTGATGACGAAACCGCCACCAACACCAGTGCCCAGAATCAAACCTAACACGCTAGGGTAACGCTTGAATTCAGGATCCCACGCTTCTGATAAGGCAAAGCAGTTGGCATCATTTTCAACTTTAACTGGGCGATTTAACAGTTTGGTTAGGTCATGAATGAAAGGTTTGTATTGTGCGCTTGGGACATTGGTCGTAAATACCACGCCTTCTGCGTGATTGACGATCCCCGGAACACCAATGCCAATTTTACCTTGGCAGTTAAACTGCGCATCGGCTTCAGCCGTTAAATCACGAAAAGCATTGAGCAACGCGAGATAGTCATCTTTGGGGGTTGGAACACGTTTTTGCCACACTTGATTGAGCGCTTGGTCGAACACTGCTAATTCAATTTTGGTGCCGCCCATGTCAAAGCCGTAATACATTTCATCTTCCTCAAATTGGTCTATTTCATTAAATAGAAATGTATCTATTTGATAAATAATGACAGAGAGTCAGTAATGGCTTAAGTATACAAAAGTTTCCCAAAAAATGATTGCGGGATGATTTTAATTCGATTATTGTCATATCCCATGAGTGTTATATTATAACATTACATTGTTTTTTGTTTACATTAAATTGTTATTGGGAGTTACCGTGAAAGTCCTCAGCTCATTAAAAACCGCTAAGCAGCGCCATCCTGACTGCCAAGTTGTGCGCCGTCGTGGTCGTATTTACGTGATTTGTAAAACCAATCCTCGTTTCAAAGCCGTTCAAGGTTAGTATTCCGTTATTCTCTGTTTCTTCGCATCCTTGCTTTCGCCGTGGCAATTCATACTCCTTGCCATGGCGTTTTTTTATATTGTTACAAATTCAAGCGTACTGTTTTTGATCTGCTCTCTTAACCATAAGGTTTTTGAGTTATAGGAATTACGTTTGTGCCACAGCATCAAAAAAGGGATTTCGAGCTGCTGGTAGAGAATGTCATCAACAGGAAGAGGAAGGCAGACTAAATCAAGGTTAAAATCATTAACATAGTGTTGGCAATAGCCCGGGGAGCTTGTAATAAGGTTATGGTCGGGGCGAGAAGCCATTAAGAGGGATTGTTCAAAGGTCGAAAAGGATAAATGAATTTGGCGATGTAACCCCATGGTTTCCAGTAAATCATCGAGCGCCCACGGAATACGGTTACCAAATTCGGTACTGATATGGGGATATTTCAAGTAATTTGCCAGCGTCCATTCTTCTTGCAAAATGGGGTGGTCACTGCGGATAAACGCCAGAGGTTTATCGGTGAATAACACTTCGAAATTTAGAATATCGGGTAGTTGGCTTATCGACTCTCTAGATAAATGAAAACTTTCACGACCGACTAACCCAATATCGGCATCCCCCGCAATCAGTGCTGCCAACGAGTTATAATCCCAATCTCGTACAATGACCTCGGATTCTGGGTATTGATTGAGGATATTCAGGGATAAATCATGGAGCATGATTAAGTTTAACGGTGCTTCCATCATTAAGCGGAAAGTCATGCCTCGTGGTTTTTCGGTATCACGAATTTCAGCAATATAGTGTGAGAGATTTAAAAACTCAGGCAGTGATTTTTCAATGCGTAGCATGAGTGGGGTAGGAAGCAGCCCTTGCGGGCTGCGGATAAATAGGGGGTCATCAAACCATTGGCGCAGTTTAGACAACGACTTACTGACCGATGATGGGGTGATTGCAAGGCGTTTAGCTGCGAGGCTAACACTGCGCTCTTCCACCAGATATTGCAGAATAACCAGTAAATTTAAGTCTAATCGATGCAGTTGCTTATTCACATGTAGCGACCTGTTGGTTGACTTGCGTGGTGGGCACTCTTAGCAACACCATGCCAATCATTCCCGCCGCAAGCAAGATAATTAACAACATACTGATTGATGGAACGCCCATCACACCCATCACCCAAATATACGCTGAGGCGCAGCTTAATTGTGAGATGGCCAATACAGAACTGGCAATACCCGCTTTTTGGGCAAATGGTGACAGTGCTTGGCTCATAATGATGCCGAACTGCATTGAGAAACCAACACCGCAGAAGGCGAAGACGATGTACAGCAGCGCCAAATGTGGGAGAGCCAGCAGATAGATGAAGAGCAGGATGCCATTAACTAGAAACAGGCTTAGGGCTGTGTTGAGCAAGGTATGGCTATTAAATGTCGAAATCAGTTTTGGCATCAAGAATGAGGTTCCCATACTCACCATCGCCAGTAAGGTCATGGCGGTAGAGTATTGGCCGGTTGTGAAACCGAGGTTTTCCATCAAGATAATTGGGGCGACGTTCACGTAAGTTAGGATCACGCCCATGCCGAAGCAGGAAATAATCAAGCGCGTGACAAAGAAGGTGCTAAATAGCTTTTCTTCTGTGGCAGGCTGGGTATTCGATTGCATAGCTGGTGATGCTGAAGAAGGCTTAGTTTCTTTAATTGAGATTAAGCAAAATAGCATACTGATAACCGCATAACCTGCCATAAAGTAGAACATCACCGACCAATGGTGAATCAGCAAAATGGCAAATCCAATGACAGGCGCTAACACGGGCGCGATGCAGGTCACGCCATTCATTGCAGCGAGCACTTTGGTGCGTCGCTGAGGCGTCAACACATCACGCAAAATAGCGAAGGTCACGACATAACAGAAACCTGCGCCAATCCCTTGAAAGAATCGCGACACTAAGAAGGTATCAATGGAGGTGGCATTTCCGGCGATCACAGAGGCGATGGCAAATACCATCGTACCGACTAAAACGACAGGTTTTCGACCAATATGATCGGCACACCATCCGGCAATTAACATGGTGGATGCCATACCCGCTAAATAGATAGAAAATGCCACATGGAGCTGGCTTTCATTGGCATTTAAATCGGCGGCAATATAAGGAATACCGGTTAAATGGAGGTCAACGCCCAAAGGATAGATAAGGACGATCCAGAAACTGAAAAGGACATATTTGGTCATGAGATACGCTACTTTGTGAGGATTAACTCGTTAATCTTAATGGGGTTGAATGATGGAATGTATGGATTAATTGGAAAATAGTATTTTCCAAAATGGAAATTATCAACCAATAAGTTTTTACTAATTATTAGCATCATTACTAATCTTCTTGCTATTAGTGATGAAATTCACTTGCACACTGGTTCATATTTTGTCACGTTTAATACGGTTGATTGATGATTTCTGAATTTTATCTTTCCGAAAAATTTCCCGCTTCGATTGGCAAAGTGAAAGTCGAGGGTAGAAATTTTTTGGGTGATGTATGTAAACAGACAGGGTGAAGAGAATGAAAAATGTAGGATTTATTGGCTGGCGTGGAATGGTCGGCTCCGTATTGATGCAAAGAATGGTAGAAGAAGGGGATTTTAACGTTATTCACCCGGTCTTTTTTACCACCTCCCAGCATGGGGCTGAGGCGCCTGTTTTTGGTGGTCATCGCAGCACGTTGCAAGATGCATTTGATATCGATGCACTGAGCGCACTGGATATTATTATTAGCTGCCAAGGCGGCGATTATACCAATGAAGTGTATCCAAAATTACGTGAAGCGGGCTGGAAAGGCTACTGGATTGATGCCGCGTCTGCACTGCGTATGAAAGACGATGCGATTATTATTTTAGACCCAGTGAACCATCAGCATATCCAAGACGGCTTAAATAAAGGCATTAAGACCTTCGTCGGCGGTAACTGTACGGTGAGTTTAATGCTGATGTCGTTGGGCGGTCTGTTTGCGAATGACTTGGTTGAGTGGGCTTCCGTGGCTACGTATCAAGCAGCATCCGGTGCGGGTGCACGCAATATGCGTGAGCTGTTGTCACAAATGGGTTCTTTGCACGCACAAGTGGCGAAAGAGCTGCAAAACCCGGCATCGGCTATCTTAGAAATCGAGAAAAAAGTCACAGACTTTACGCGCAGTGGTTCCATGCCTACGGATGCGTTCGGTGTTCCGCTAGCGGGCAGTTTGATCCCGTGGATTGATAAAGCGTTAGAAAATGGTCAAAGCCGTGAAGAGTGGAAAGGGCAGGCGGAAACCAACAAAATTCTGGCAACCGGCAGCAATATTATTCCGGTTGATGGCTTATGTGTACGTGTGGGCGCATTACGCTGCCATAGCCAAGCGTTCACGCTGAAACTGAAAAAAGATGTGCCACTGAACGAAGTGGAGCAATTACTGGCTTCCCATAATGAGTGGGTGAAAGTGGTGCCGAATGACCGTGAAATCACGATGCGTGAACTGACTCCTGCGGCAGTGACGGGCACTCTGAGCACGCCAGTAGGGCGTCTTCGTAAGTTGAATATGGGTCCTGAGTACCTCTCAGCCTTTACCGTGGGCGACCAGTTACTGTGGGGGGCTGCGGAGCCTCTGCGCCGTATGTTGAGAATTCTGCTGTAGTTCGCTTCCCTTAACAGGCAAAAATAGGTATGGCACCAGAGTGATTAAACGCTCTGGTGCCATTTTTTATTATGTAAATGTTTGTGGTGTTGATGGATTAAAACGACACTAACAATTTGGCATCAAGATTATTTTCTAAATACCCCTTAGCAGTAAATTGGCTGTAATCCATGGACAGTTTGAAATTATCTGTCAGTTGAAGGCTGGAACCCAGTTTGATAGCCATACCATCTTGCGGCGCATTAACCCCCCGATAGTTAAGCGGTGGTGCAAGCAGGTCTCGGTGGGCGAATCGGAAAGCCATTTCACGTTCCAGCTTGTCATATTGATGCCGCCAGCCGAATTCCCCGTGTACATCGATTGAGGATGTATTACCCACTTTCCATTGGTTATCTAAACGTATTCCCAGCGTTGTGGTCGTGGCATCGAGGGATTGGCGACCTGTCACCAGCGAGGCTTTTTCCCCTTTTTCTTTAAATCCATGGCTTTCGGCATTGGTAAAGGCAAAGTTTGCAAACGGTTCGGCGTTGATGAATGCCGATTTCCACGGATAAGCCGCTTCTATAAACAGGTGGTTGGTTTTGCCTTTGTAGTCGGCGGTATTGTGATCGGAATAAATGGATGAAGTGACTGTTCTATCGGTCTTGATGGTGTGCCATGTGTGTCCAAGCCCTGCTCGTAAGGTGATTGGCGCCAATTGCAGGGAACCGTAAGCGGCTAAATAATAGTTGTTACTATGGCTATGACCAACTCTGCCAGAGACGGAATTTTTGGTAAAACCGGTGCTCATTCCAAAGATAACGTCATCATTGAAGAAATGCTTATCAGCCCCTAAGAACACGCCATAATTGCTGTTTGTAAAGCCGGAAGCATTTCCATCGCTTTGGGTTCTGTCCCAATGGTAGGGAATATTTACCCACACATTGCCACGGTTATCTCCACGCTCTTTGACGATGTTTTCCGATACGCGAGTTTGTTGCAGCAGCGTACCGTGATATTGGCGATGGTTATTCAATTGGCTAGCTAGGGTATCGATATGAATTTGTGGGGATAGAGTGTGAAGAAGGTCGTAAACCCCTGCTGTGGTTTTGCTGAGAATTAAGCGTTTATACAGGGTGTTATTCAATGGAAGATCTTCAAGGACGTGAGCGATGGCGGTTTGGTTTGGCGTTTTTGCAAATGAATCAAAAGCCAGCTCACTACGACCGACATTGAGTGTAACCAGTTTCATCGAGGGGGAGCGAGGATCAGTACCATAATTCAGTGTAGTACCAATAAACAGGTAGTTAGGTTCGATGCTATCAAATTTCCCTTGGATATTGGGGGCGCGAATAATGTTGTATTCGGTTCGAAATCGCCCCTGAATTTCATCTTCATTTGGTATACGTTCATTGAATGGCGGTGATTCTTCAGCGAAGAACACTTTGACCTTACCGCCGTTAATAGTCACAGTACCGCCAGCATGTAGGGCATCAAACTCCTGTGTGCTTGTTGTCTGAAGACTCACATGAAATTCACTGCCGGGTTGGAAGGTAGCAGTATTATTCACCGTCATACGCCGTGTTGGGTCTTTAAGATTATCTCCAGGGGTTAGAATAGCACCGCTGTTAACCACTAAGTCGTCAACCGAGCCTGAAGCAATAAATCGGGCTCCTTGGTTTAATGTCACTGTATTTTTAATGCTGTGACGAAGTGCTAGTGTGCCATTGGTGACGTCAACTGGCGCATGTAGAATGTAACCGACTTCAAGCCCTCCGCCATTGATATTGACGGGGCCTGTTAAGTGGTTTTCTTGTGTTAAAATCACGTGGCCTTGCTGTATCTCCAGCCCCGCAAAACGGTTCGTACCCGTTAAGGTTAAGGTGCCTTCCCCTTGTTTGATTAACCGCCCTTTGCCATCGATGTTATTACTCCAAATATCGGTAATGCCGACGTTTGCAACGTCGTCTTGAGTTACCCGTTGATTGACGACCCAATCTTCAGCGAAATGCGTAGGCCCTTTATAGGCTTTCGGTAAGTTAATCAGCCCCCAGTGGCTTTCGGGTTGATTTTGTTTAGCTTCCCAGCCCGCTAAAGAGTTAGTGGGATAGGCGGTGCCTGCAATAATTTGCTGCCATTGAGATTTATTAAGATAGGCAAAGCGAGAGCGTAGCAAATAGGCGGCGTCAGCAGGGACTTGATCAACGCGAAGTGCCTGAGATGGCTGCTCACTTTGCTTAGCGTAATAACCTAGGTTTTCATTAAAAGAGGGGAGTGAGCCTATCGGTGGTTTGCATTTTTTTTCATTGATGGTGCATTGAGTGTTCAGTTCTTGGCGTACTTCTTTGGCTTGGCTAATCAGTGCATTGGCGGTTTTATCCTCTTTCAGTAAATGGGCGAGAAGATAATAATTGGCGGCGCGCGAGGCAATGGTATCGGTTGGGAAATGTGCGCCGACAATCACACGGCTTTCCCCGTAGCCGATGGCTCTATCAAAAAATTGAGCTCCTTTTTCTGGAAAAATTGTGGCAAATACAGCCGCTTGTTTAAATCCATTCCAAGTATGTCCGCTTGGGTAAGAAGAGCCTGTAATATCGACATAGTTTAGGAGATATTCGCCTTTATCATCGAAAACTTGATTTGGGCGACCACGTAAATAATAGTCTTTGAGAATAAAATCCATTGAGCGAGCTCGGTTTTGAATTGGGTCATCTGCAAAGGTGGCTAAATGGAATAAATTATTTAAACGGTTATAGGCTTTAATTTGTTTAAAATCATTATAATTAAATCCCTTTTGATTAAATACGTATTCTCGGTAAATATTGAAAAGATATTCTGGTGTGCTTTGTTTATCTTTTTCAGCGTTCTTTTTGCGCTTTCCTGTTAATTGCGTTGCTTGCTGGCTAACGTCTTTATCCCATTGTGCCGCTTGAGACTGCGGGGCTGGGTACGGCGGGATGATTTGGTTTTGTAGTTCGTCAAATCGCTGATTTCGCTGATCAATGATGAAGTTACTGGCATCAATATACTCGGAGTTTGCAAAGGTAATCTGGGTGTTAAATAGAGCAAATAAACTGAGCGATACAGCAGGAGTTATTTTGTTCATTATAGACCTATAGATTTTTAGAT
>NZ_JAERJY010000041.1:0-24875 GCF_018257375.1 Providencia sp. JGM181
GTGGTCGTACTGTAGGTGCGGGTGTTGTTGCAAAAATCATTGCATAATACCGCTCTTTCTGAATAAGAAAGAACCACAGAAAAAGGGACGTCTTAGGACGTCCTTTTTGTTTTTATATGACTCATTAATTTGTTTTATTTTCAAAAATTGCAATTAATGATAATTGAAATGCCAATCATTTTCATTTAAACTTGCTGTATGTAATTTGTGCAGGTAAATGATCATGTATGTATGCCTTTGTGAAGCAATCACTGATAGACAAATCAGGAACGTGGCGCGTAAATATCACGTCACCTCTTTGAAAGGGCTACGTCAAATTTTGCCAGTAGGGCGCGAATGCGGAAAATGTATCCGACAAACGCGTGAGATTTTGCAGGAAGAACTTCAGCATCTTGAAGAGCAGTGTATTGAACACGTCGCATAACCTTTTCAAATATTCCTCTATTGTTTAATTAAAATTCGCCACACAGAACACTGTGTAAATATTATCCATATCATCAATTTCAGTACTACACTTATAGGACTGGAAGCGATGGAGGGTAAAAATGAAAGGCGATAAAAAAATGATAGCCCACTTAAATAAATTGCTGGGCAATGAACTTGTTGCAATTAATCAATATTTCCTACATGCCCGAATGTTTAAAAATTGGGGGCTAACTAAACTCAATGAAATGGAATATCACGAATCGATTGATGAAATGAAGCACGCTGATAAGTACATTGAGCGTATTTTGTTTCTCGAAGGTATTCCGAATCTACAAGATCTCGGTAAGCTGAATATCGGTGAAGATGTCGAAGAGATGCTTGCATCAGATTTGAAATTAGAACTCGATGGCGCCAAAAATTTAAAAGAAGCCATTAGTTATGCGGATTCAATCCATGACTACGTTAGTCGAGACTTAATGATAGAGATTCTTGCAGATGAAGAAAATCATATAGATTGGATTGAAACTCAGCTGGAATTGATCAAACGTTTAGGTATTCAAAACTATCTTCAAGCACAAGTTATCGAAGAATAGTTTTGTATGATTGGCGAAAATATAATTAGGCCCAGTGATGGGCCTTTTTTATATCTGCTAAATTTGCACATCAGAAAATTCGCACATATTTTCCCCGATTGCTTGCGTTTCGCGATAAATTACGTATAATGCGCGGGCTTACTGATGAGTAAGCCCTAAATTTTAGGACTGAAATCTCAGTATTGAGTCAACGATTTGTTGCTCATTTAGACAATACTCCCGATATGGGGGTTACATCAAGAACGATTACACTCCCCTATCAATCGAAATGGGTGCGAGGAGTAATCATTTACGTTTATAAAATAGTTGGAGCTCTGGTCTCATGCAGAACCAAAGAATCCGTATCCGCCTGAAAGCTTTTGATCATCGTTTAATCGATCAATCAACTGCGGAAATCGTAGAGACTGCTAAGCGCACTGGTGCGCAAGTACGTGGTCCTATCCCGCTGCCGACACGTAAAGAGCGTTTTACCGTTCTGATCTCTCCGCACGTTAACAAAGACGCGCGTGATCAGTACGAAATTCGCACTCACAAACGTCTGGTTGACATCGTTGAGCCAACCGAGAAGACCGTTGATGCTCTGATGCGTCTGGATCTGGCTGCCGGCGTTGACGTGCAGATCAGCCTGGGTTAATCAGGTCGTCGAACGATTGAGAGGTTGAAACAATGATTGGTTTAGTCGGTAAGAAAGTGGGTATGACTCGTATCTTCACTGAAGATGGCGTTTCCATCCCTGTAACTGTTATCGAAATTGAAAATAACCGCGTTACTCAGGTTAAAACTGCAGAAACTGACGGTTACAATGCAATTCAGGTTACTACTGGTAGCAAAAAAGCTAACCGTGTAACTAAGCCTGAAGCAGGTCATTTCGCTAAAGCTGGCGTTGAAGCTGGCCGCATTCTGCGTGAATTCCGTACTGAAGAGGGTACTGAATTTAACGTAGGTCAAAGCATTAGCGTTGAAATTTTCGCTGACGTTAAAAAAGTCGACGTTACTGGTACATCTAAAGGTAAAGGTTTTGCCGGCACAGTTAAGCGCTGGAATTTCCGTACTCAAGATGCTACTCACGGTAACTCCTTGTCTCACCGTGTTCCGGGTTCTATCGGTCAGAACCAGACTCCGGGCAAAGTGTTTAAAGGCAAGAAAATGGCAGGCCAACTGGGTAATGAACGTGTAACTGTTCAAAGCTTAGATGTAGTACGTGTTGACGCTGAGCGCAACCTGCTGCTGGTCAAAGGTGCTGTTCCAGGAGCAACTGGTAGCAACCTGATCGTAAAACCGGCTGTCAAGGCTTAACGTCGAGGAGATAGGAATGGAATTGGTAATGAAAGACGCGCAAAGCGCGCTGACTGTTTCCGAAACTACCTTCGGGCGTGATTTCAATGAAGCGCTTGTTCACCAAGTAGTTGTTGCGTATGCAGCTGGTGCTCGTCAAGGTACTCGTGCTCAGAAAACTCGTGCTGAAGTTTCTGGTTCTGGTAAAAAACCATGGCGTCAAAAAGGCACAGGCCGTGCACGTTCTGGTTCAATCAAGAGCCCAATCTGGCGCTCTGGTGGTGTTAGCTTCGCAGCTAAACCACAGGACCACAGTCAAAAAGTTAATAAGAAGATGTACCGCGGTGCTCTGAAAAGCATCCTGTCTGAATTGGTACGTCAAGATCGTCTGATCGTTGTCGAGCAGTTCTCTGTAGAAGCGCCTAAAACTAAGCTGCTGGCACAGAAACTGAAAGATATGGCTCTGCAAGATGTTCTGATCATCACTGCTG
Source organism: Providencia sp. JGM181 (assembly GCF_018257375.1). Classification (NCBI taxonomy): domain Bacteria; kingdom Pseudomonadati; phylum Pseudomonadota; class Gammaproteobacteria; order Enterobacterales; family Morganellaceae; genus Providencia; species Providencia sp. JGM181. The sequence continues at coordinate 2,786 of NZ_JAERJY010000041.1, forward strand.
AATTAGATGAAAATCTGTTCTTAGCAGCACGTAACCTGTACAAGGTTGACGTTCGTGATGCAGCAGGTATCGACCCAGTTAGCCTGATTGCTTTCGACAAAGTGGTTATGACTGCTGATGCTGTGAAGCAAGTTGAGGAGATGCTGGCATGATCCGTGAAGAACGTCTGCTACAAGTACTGCGCGCGCCGCACGTATCTGAAAAAGCTTCTACAGCGATGGAAAAAAGCAATACCATCGTTCTCAAAGTTGCAAAAGACGCAACTAAAGCAGAAATCAAAGCTGCTGTACAGAAACTGTTTGAAGTTGAAGTTGAAGGTGTTAACACTTTGCTGGTTAAAGGCAAAACTAAACGCCACGGTCAGCGTTCTGGTCGTCGTAGTGACTGGAAAAAAGCTTACGTTACGCTGAAAGAAGGCCAGAATCTGGACTTCGTTAGCGGCGCAGAGTAAGTCGGAGGAGTAAAGAACAATGGCAGTTGTTAAATGTAAACCTACGTCTCCGGGCCGTCGCCACGTTGTTAAAGTGGTTAACCCTGAGCTGCATAAGGGTAAGCCTTATGCTCCGCTGTTAGAAAAAAACAGCAAATCCGGTGGTCGTAACAACAATGGCCGTATCACTACCCGTCATATTGGTGGTGGCCATAAGCAGCATTATCGTTTAGTTGACTTCAAACGCAACAAAGACGGTATCCCTGCAGTTGTTGAACGTTTGGAATATGATCCAAACCGTTCTGCGAACATTGCACTGGTACTATATAAAGACGGTGAACGTCGTTATATTCTTGCACCAAAAGGCCTGAAAGCTGGTGACCAGATTCAATCTGGCGTTGATTCAGCTATCAAAGCTGGTAACGCACTGCCAATGCGCAACATCCCTGTTGGTTCTACAGTTCATAACATCGAACTGAAACCAGGTAAAGGTGGTCAGTTAGCGCGTTCAGCAGGTACTTACGCTCAAATCGTTGCTCGTGATGGTGCTTATGTCACCCTGCGTCTGCGTTCTGGTGAAATGCGTAAAGTTTTAGCTGATTGCCGTGCAACCTTAGGTGAAGTTGGTAACGCTGAGCATATGTTACGAGTTCTCGGTAAAGCTGGTGCTAGCCGCTGGCGTGGTATTCGTCCTACCGTTCGCGGTACTGCGATGAACCCAGTTGACCATCCACATGGTGGTGGTGAAGGCCGTAACTTTGGTAAACACCCAGTAACACCATGGGGCGTTCAGACCAAAGGTAAGAAAACTCGTAGTAACAAGCGTACTGATCAATTCATCGTACGTCATCGTTCTAAAAAATAATTAGAGGATAAGCCATGCCACGTTCTCTCAAGAAAGGTCCTTTTATTGACCTGCACTTGCTGAAGAAGGTAGAGAAAGCGGTGGAAAGCGGAGACAAGAAGCCTCTCAAGACTTGGTCCCGTCGTTCAACGATCTTTCCTAATATGATCGGATTGACCATCGCTGTCCATAATGGTCGTCAGCATGTTCCAGTATTCGTAACCGACGAAATGGTTGGTCACAAACTGGGTGAATTCGCACCGACTCGCACTTATCGCGGCCACGCGGCAGATAAGAAAGCTAAGAAACGTTAAGGATAGGAGGAAGAGATGGAAACTTTAGCTATGCATCGCCACGCTCGTTCTTCTGCCCAGAAGGTTCGCTTAGTAGCCGACCTGATTCGCGGTAAGAAAGTGTCGCAAGCTCTGGAAATTCTGACCTACACCAACAAGAAAGCTGCTGGTTTAGTGAAGAAAGTACTGGAATCTGCTATTGCTAACGCAGAGCAAAACGATGGCGCTGACATTGATGACCTGAAAGTTGCGAAAATTTTCGTAGACGAAGGTCCAACTATGAAACGCATCATGCCGCGTGCGAAAGGCCGTGCAGATCGTATTCTTAAGCGCACCAGCCACATTACTGTGGTTGTGTCCGATCGCTGAGACTCTGGAGACTAGCAATGGGTCAGAAAGTACATCCTAATGGTATTCGCCTGGGTATTGTCAAACCTTGGAACTCTACTTGGTATGCGAATACTAATGAATTCGCTGACAACCTAGACAGCGACTTTAAAGTACGCCAGTACTTGAATAAAGAATTGGCAAAAGCGTCAATTTCACGCATCGTAATCGAGCGTCCTGCTAAAAGCATCCGTGTGACTATTCACACTGCTCGCCCAGGTATCGTTATCGGTAAGAAAGGTGAAGACGTTGAAAAACTGCGTAAAACAGTAGCGGATATCGCTGGTGTTCCTGCGCAAATCAATATCGCCGAAGTTCGTAAACCAGAACTGGACGCTAAATTAGTTGCTGACAGCATCTCTTCACAGCTGGAACGTCGTGTTATGTTCCGTCGTGCTATGAAGCGTGCAGTACAGAACGCAATGCGTCTGGGCGCTAAAGGTATCAAAGTTGAAGTCAGTGGCCGTTTAGGCGGTGCTGAAATCGCTCGTACCGAGTGGTATCGTGAAGGCCGTGTGCCACTGCACACATTACGTGCTGACATCGATTACAACACTTCAGAAGCGCACACCACTTATGGTGTTCTCGGCGTTAAGGTATGGATCTTCAAAGGTGAGATTCTGGGTGGTATGGCTGCAGTTGAACAAGCTGAGAAACCAGCTGCTCAACCTAAAAAGCAGCAGCGTAAAGGCCGCAAGTAAGGAGCGTCGCTATGTTACAACCAAAGCGTACAAAATTCCGTAAGGTGCACAAAGGCCGCAACCGTGGTCTGGCGCAAGGTACGGATGTTAGCTTCGGCACTTTCGGTCTTAAAGCTGTTGGCCGTGGTCGTCTGACTGCACGTCAGATCGAAGCGGCACGTCGTGCTATGACCCGTGCTGTTAAGCGTCAAGGTAAAATCTGGATTCGTGTATTCCCAGACAAGCCAATCACTGAAAAGCCACTCGAAGTTCGTATGGGTAAAGGTAAAGGTAACGTAGAATATTGGGTTGCCTTAATTCAGCCTGGTAAAGTCCTGTATGAAATGGACGGTGTGCCTGAAGAGCTGGCTCGTGAAGCATTCTCTCTGGCAGCAGCGAAACTGCCTATCAAAACCACCTTTGTAACTAAGACGGTGATGTAATGAAAGCACAAGAGCTGCGCGAAAAAAGCGTAGAAGAGCTGAACGCTGAACTTTTAAACCTGTTACGTGAGCAATTTAACTTACGTATGCAGGCTGCGAGTGGTCAGCTGCAACAGTCTCATCTAATGAAACAAGTGCGTCGTGATATCGCACGCGTGAAGACTTTACTGACTGAGAAGGCAGGTGCGTAATGAACGATAAAATCCGTACTCTGCAAGGTCGTGTAGTTAGTGACAAAATGGAGAAATCTATTGTTGTTGCTATCGAGCGTATGGTGAAACACCCTCTGTATGGTAAATTCATCCGTCGTACGACTAAATTGCACGTACATGACGAGAACAATGAATGTGGAATTGGTGACGTGGTAGAAATCCGCGAAACTCGTCCACTGTCTAAGACTAAGTCTTGGGCCTTAGTTCGCGTTGTAGAAAAAGCTGTTCTGTAATAGAATAGATTTTTCGTGATGAATAAACGGCTCTTTTTGATCGAGCCGTTTATTTTTTCCTGTCCAACACGAAGATGTGGTGTTATAATGCCGCGCCCTCGTAGTATGGGTATATTTGAACGGCCTCTTCATAATGAGGTGGCTCAGTAGTAGTTGACATTTAGCGGAGCACTAAAATGATCCAAGAACAGACTATGCTGAACGTGGCCGACAACTCCGGTGCACGTCGCGTAATGTGTATCAAGGTTCTAGGTGGCTCGCACCGTCGCTATGCACATGTAGGCGACATCATTAAAATTACTGTTAAGGAAGCAATTCCACGCGGTAAAGTTAAAAAGGGTGATGTCCTGAAAGCGGTAGTGGTGCGCACCAAGAAGGGTGTACGTCGCCCTGACGGTTCTGTCATTCGCTTCGATGGTAATGCTTGTGTGTTATTAAACAATAACAGTGAGCAAGTAATCGGTACGCGTATTTTTGGGCCGGTAACTCGTGAACTTCGTAATGAGAAGTTTATGAAAATTATCTCTCTGGCACCTGAAGTACTCTAAGGAGCGAACTATGGCAGCGAAAATCCGTCGTGATGACGAAGTTATCGTGCTAACTGGGAAAGACAAAGGTAAGCGCGGTAAAGTAAAGCAGGTTATTTCTTCTAGTAAAGTTATCGTTGAAGGTATCAATCTGGTTAAAAAACATCAGAAGCCAGTTCCGGCTCTGAACCAACCAGGTGGCATCGTTGAAAAAGAAGCGGCTATTCAAGTTTCTAACGTTGCAATCTTTAACGCGGCAACTGGCAAGGCTGACCGTGTAGGCTTTAGATTCGAAGACGGCAAAAAAGTCCGTTTCTTCAAATCTAACAGTGAAACTATCAAGTAATTTTTGGAGTATACGATGGCGAAACTGCATGATTACTATAAAGACGAAGTAGTTAATAAACTCATGACTGAGTTTAACTACACTTCTGTCATGCAAGTCCCTCGGGTCGAGAAGATCACCCTGAATATGGGTGTTGGTGAAGCGATCGCTGATAAAAAACTGCTGGATAACGCAGCAGCTGACTTAACAGCAATCTCTGGTCAAAAACCATTGATCACCAAAGCACGCAAATCTGTTGCAGGCTTCAAAATCCGTCAGGGCTATCCAATCGGCTGTAAAGTAACTCTGCGTGGCGAACGCATGTGGGAGTTCCTTGAGCGTCTGATTTCTATTGCTGTACCACGTATTCGTGACTTCCGTGGCTTGTCCGCTAAGTCTTTCGATGGTCGCGGTAACTACAGCATGGGTGTACGTGAACAAATCATCTTCCCTGAAATCGATTACGATAAAGTGGATCGTGTACGTGGTTTAGATATTACTATCACCACTACTGCGAAATCTGATGATGAAGGTCGCGCACTGTTAGCAGCGTTCAACTTCCCGTTCCGCAAGTAAGGCAGGTTACTCATGGCTAAGAAATCTATGAAAGCGCGTGATGTTAAGCGTGCTAAATTAGCTGAGAAATTCTTCGCAAAACGCGTAGAACTGAAAGCTATCATCTCTGATGTTAAAGCATCTGATGAAGATCGCTGGGACGCTGTTCTCAAGCTGCAAACACTGCCACGTGATTCAAGTCCTTCTCGTCAGCGTAACCGCTGCCGTCAAACTGGGCGTCCGCATGGTTTCCTGCGGAAATTTGGTCTGAGCCGTATTAAAGTCCGTGAAGCCGCTATGCGCGGTGAAATCCCGGGCCTTAAAAAGGCTAGTTGGTAATTGTCACCATATTGAATCACGGGAGTAAAGACAGATGAGCATGCAAGATCCCATCGCGGATATGCTGACCCGTATCCGTAACGGTCAGGCCGCGAATAAAGTTGCGGTCACCATGCCTTCCTCCAAGCTGAAAGTGGCGATTGCCAAAGTGCTGAAGGAAGAAGGTTATATTGAAGATTTTAAAATTGAAGGCGACATCAAGCCAGAATTGGAACTGACTTTACGTTATTTCCAAGGTAAGGCTGTCGTAGAAAGCATCCAGCGTGTAAGCCGCCCAAGTCTGCGCATCTATAAGAAAAAAGATGAGCTGCCACAAGTTATGGCTGGCTTAGGTATCGCTGTTGTTTCTACCTCTAAAGGTGTCATGACTGATCGTGCAGCTCGCCAAGCTGGTCTTGGTGGCGAGATTCTCTGCTACGTAGCTTAATTCGGGAGGAAAGAATGTCTCGTGTGGCAAAAGCACCCGTCGTCATTCCTGCCGGCGTAGAGGTAAAACTCAACGGTCAGGTTATTTCGATCAAGGGTAAAAACGGCGAGCTTACTCGTACTATCCATAATGCAGTTGAAGTTAAACATGAAGATGGCCACTTAACTTTCGCTCCGCGCGAAGGTTTTGCTGATGCATGGGCACAAGCGGGTACTTCTCGCTCACTGCTGAATGCAATGGTTATCGGTGTTACCGAAGGCTTCACCAAAAAACTTCAACTGGTCGGTGTTGGTTACCGTGCAGCAATCAAAGGCAATGCAGTAAGCTTGTCTTTAGGTTTCTCGCATCCGGTTGAACACGCACTGCCAGCAGGCATTACTGCTGAATGTCCAACACAAACTGAAATCGTACTGAAAGGTGCGGATAAGCAAGTGATTGGTCAAGTTGCAGCAGAACTGCGTGCTTACCGTCGTCCTGAGCCTTATAAAGGCAAAGGTGTTCGTTACGCCGATGAAATCGTGCGTACTAAAGAGGCTAAGAAGAAGTAAGGTAACACTATGGATAAGAAAGCAGCTCGTATCCGTCGTGCGACCCGCGCACGCCGCAAGATCCAAGAGTTGGGTGCGACTCGCCTGGTGGTACATCGTACTCCACGCCATATTTATGCGCAGGTTATTGCACCTAACGGTTCTGAAACATTGGTTGCCGCTTCTACTACAGAAAAAGCTATCAATGAGCAAGTGAAATTCACTGGAAACAAAGATGCAGCAGCAGCAGTTGGTAAATTAATTGCTGAGCGTGCACTGGAAAAAGGCATCACTGTTGTTGCTTTTGACCGTTCTGGTTTCCAATATCATGGTAGAGTCCAGGCACTGGCAGATGCTGCCCGTGAAGCTGGCCTTCAGTTCTAAGGTAGAGGTGTAAGATGTCTCACATCGAAAAACAAGCTGGCGAACTGCAGGAAAAGCTGATCGCGGTAAACCGCGTAGCTAAAACCGTTAAAGGTGGCCGTATTTTCAGCTTTACCGCACTGACTGTAGTTGGTGATGGTAACGGTCGCGTTGGTTTTGGTTACGGCAAAGCGCGCGAAGTTCCGGCAGCAATCCAGAAAGCGATGGAAAAAGCCCGTCGCAGTATGAAAACCGTTGCTCTAAACAACGGCACATTATTCCACCCAGTGAAAGGTACACACACCGGTTCTCGCGTGTTTATGCAACCTGCTCACGAAGGTACCGGTATTATTGCCGGTGGTGCAATGCGTGCTGTTTTAGAGGTAGCTGGAGTTCGCAACGTACTGGCTAAAACCTATGGTTCCACTAACCCAATCAACGTGGTTCGTGCAACACTGGATGCTTTAGACAGCATGAAGTCTCCAGAAATGGTCGCAGCTAAGCGTGGAAAATCCGTCGAAGAAATTCTGGGGTAATCAGCCATGGCTAAGACTATTAAAATTACACAAGTTCGCAGTTCAATCGGTCGTCTGCCGAAACACAAGGCAACACTGGTCGGTTTAGGTCTGCGTCGTATTGGTCATACAGTAGAGCGTGAGGATACTCCTGCTGTTCGTGGTATGATCAACTTGGTTTCCTACATGGTTAAAGTTGAGGAGTAAGAGATGCGTTTAAATACTCTGTCTCCGGCTGAAGGTGCCAAGCACGCGCCTAAACGCGTAGGTCGTGGTATCGGTTCTGGTCTGGGTAAAACCGGCGGTCGTGGTCACAAAGGTCAGAAGTCTCGTTCTGGCGGTGGCGTACGTCGTGGTTTCGAAGGTGGCCAGATGCCTTTATACCGTCGTTTACCGAAATTCGGTTTCACTTCACGTAAAGCAATGATCACTGCGGAAATCCGTCTGTCTGATTTTGCTTCTGTTGAAGGCGATGTTATTGATCTGAACGCACTGAAAGCCGCGAACGTTATTGACATCCAGATTGAATACGCAAAAGTTATTCTGTCTGGCGAAGTGAATCGTGCAGTTACTGTACGTGGCCTTCGTGTTACTAAAGGTGCTCGCGCTGCAATCGAAGCTGCCGGCGGTAAAATTGAGGAATAAGTGACAGATGGCTAAACAACCAGGATTAGATTTCCAAAGTGCCAAAGGTGGAGCTGGCGAACTAAAACGCAGACTTTTGTTTGTTATTGGGGCGCTAATTGTTTTCCGAATTGGTTCTTTTATTCCAATCCCTGGTATTGATGCCACTGTGCTTGCCAAATTGCTCGAACAGCAACAAGGCACCATCATTGAAATGTTTAACATGTTCTCTGGTGGTGCTCTTAGCCGTGCTTCTATCTTTGCTCTGGGTATCATGCCGTATATTTCGGCATCGATCATTGTCCAGTTATTATCTGTGGTTAACCCACGATTAGCAGAGATCAAGAAGGAAGGAGAAGCAGGTCGTCGGAAGATAAGCCAATATACTCGCTGGGGTACTCTGGTATTAGCAATATTCCAATCTATTGGTATTGCAATGGGTCTACCGAATATGCCAGGGATGCAGGGATTAGTTCTTGATCCAGGCCTCCCATTCTACTTCACGGCAGTTGTTAGCTTAGTCACAGGAACTATGTTCCTTATGTGGTTAGGTGAGCAGATAACTGAAAGAGGTATCGGTAACGGTATTTCAATTATTATCTTCGCTGGTATCGTTGCGGGTCTCCCGCCGGCTATTGGCCATACCATCGAGCAAGCTCGGCAAGGCGATCTGCACTTCCTCCTGTTGCTGTTGGTTGCGGTATTAGTATTCGCGGTAACTTTCTTTGTAGTGTTTATGGAACGTGGTCAACGTCGTATCGTCGTAAACTACGCTAAACGCCAACAAGGACGCCGTGTCTACGCTGCACAAAGTACACATTTACCGTTAAAAGTGAATATGGCGGGTGTAATTCCTGCAATTTTTGCTTCCAGTATCATACTATTCCCGGGTACAATAGCGTCTTGGTTTGGTGATGGAACTGGCTGGGACTGGCTGACTACAGTATCTATGTACTTACAGCCTGGACAACCGTTATATGTGTTGCTTTATGCCTCTGCGATCATCTTCTTCTGTTTCTTCTATACTGCGTTGGTTTTCAACCCAAGAGAAACAGCAGATAACCTGAAGAAGTCCGGTGCATTTGTACCAGGAATTCGTCCGGGAGAGCAAACGGCCAAGTACATCGATAAGGTAATGACACGATTAACATTAATCGGTGCTCTTTATATTACCTTTATCTGCCTAATCCCGGAGTTCATGCGTGACGCAATGAAAGTACCTTTTTACTTTGGTGGTACTTCCCTCTTAATCGTGGTTGTCGTTATCATGGACTTTATGGCTCAAGTGCAAACTCTGATGATGTCAAGTCAGTATGAGTCTGCATTGAAGAAAGCAAATCTAAAAGGTAAATAATCACGCGAGTGATTATGGTTTGCTTAGAAGTTACGGAGAGTAAAAATGAAAGTTCGTGCTTCCGTCAAGAAATTATGCCGTAACTGCAAAATTATCCGTCGCAATGGTAGCGTTCGTGTGATTTGCAGTGTTGAGCCAAGACATAAACAACGTCAAGGCTAAGAAAAAGCATTTTTTTCTTGCAAAGTTGGGTTGAGCTGGCTAAATTAGCCAGCCAATCTTTTTTATCTAAGATACATTATTGTTTGAGTATCCTGAAAACGGGCTTTTCAGCACAGTAATGTATATTTTAACTTAGGAGTGCATAGTGGCCCGTATAGCAGGCATTAACATTCCTGATCATAAACATACCGTAATCGCTTTAACATCGATTTTCGGCATCGGCAAAACTCGTTCACAGGCTATCTGTGAAGCAACTGGTATTGCTGAAAATGTTAAGATCAGTGAGCTGTCTGAAGAACAAATCGACAAGCTGCGTGACGAAGTTGCTAAATACGTTGTAGAAGGTGACTTACGCCGTGAAATTACCCTGAGCATCAAGCGTCTGATGGACCTTGGATGTTACCGTGGTTTACGTCATCGTCGTGGTCTTCCTGTGCGCGGACAGCGTACTAAGACTAACGCTCGTACCCGCAAGGGTCCGCGTAAGCCGATCAAGAAATAAGTCGGGGTATTGAATAATGGCAAAGGCACCAGTTCGTGCACGTAAGCGTGTAAGAAAACAAGTCTCAGACGGTGTGGCTCATATCCATGCTTCTTTCAACAACACAATCGTTACCATTACTGACCGTCAGGGTAACGCATTAGGTTGGGCAACTGCCGGTGGTTCCGGTTTCCGTGGTTCTCGCAAATCCACTCCGTTCGCAGCTCAAGTTGCGGCAGAGCGTTGCGCAGAAGCTGTGAAAGAATACGGAATCAAAAACCTGGAAGTTATGGTTAAGGGACCGGGTCCGGGTCGCGAATCAACAATTCGTGCTCTGAACGCCGCTGGTTTCCGCATCACTAATATTACTGATGTGACTCCTATCCCTCATAACGGTTGTCGCCCACCGAAAAAACGTCGCGTTTAATACGTTTCGTTTTTTTTAGGACTGTTGGAGAAAGAAAATGGCTAGATATTTGGGTCCTAAGCTCAAGCTGAGCCGTCGCGAAGGAACAGACCTCTTCCTGAAGTCTGGTGTTCGCGCGATTGACACCAAGTGTAAATTAGAACAGGCACCTGGCCAGCACGGTGCGCGTAAACCGCGTCTGTCTGACTATGGTGTTCAGTTACGTGAAAAACAAAAAGTTCGTCGTATTTACGGTGTTCTGGAACGTCAATTCCGTAACTATTATAAAGAAGCAACTCGCCTGAAAGGCAACACAGGTGAAAACCTGCTGACCCTGCTGGAAGGTCGTTTAGATAACGTCGTTTACCGTATGGGCTTTGGCGCAACTCGCGCAGAAGCACGTCAAATGGTTAGCCACAAAGCTATCATGGTAAATGGTCGTGTAGTTAATATCGCTTCTTATCAGGTTTCCCCGAATGACGTTATCAGCGTTCGTGAGAAAGCTAAAAAACAGTCTCGTATCAAGGCTGCTTTAGAGCTGGCTGAACAGCGTGAGAAGCCAACTTGGCTGGAAGTTGATGCTGCTAAAATGGAAGGTGTGTTCAAACGTATTCCTGAACGTACTGACTTGTCTGCGGACATTAACGAACACCTGATCGTCGAGCTTTACTCCAAGTAAAGCTTAGCACCAAAGAGAGGACACAATGCAGGGTTCTGTGACAGAGTTTCTAAAACCGCGCCTGGTAGATATCGAGCAAGTGAGTTCGACGCACGCTAAGGTGACCCTTGAGCCTTTAGAGCGCGGCTTTGGCCACACTCTAGGTAACGCACTGCGCCGTATTCTGCTTTCGTCTATGCCGGGTTGTGCGGTGACAGAGGTTGAGATTGATGGTGTACTGCATGAGTACAGCACCAAAGAAGGTGTACAGGAAGATATCCTGGAGATTCTCCTCAACCTGAAAGGGCTGGCGGTAAAAGTTCAGGGGAAAGATGAAGTTATTTTAACCTTGAATAAATCTGGCATTGGCCCTGTGACTGCAGCCGACATCATCCATGATGGTGATGTCGAAATCGTCAAGCCACAGCATGTGATCTGCCACCTCACTGACGAAAGCGCATCTGTAAATATGCGTATTAAAGTTCAGCGTGGTCGTGGTTATGTGCCGGCTTCTGCCCGAGTTCATTCGGAAGAAGATGAGCGCCCAATCGGTCGTCTGTTAGTCGATGCTTGCTATAGCCCTGTAGAGCGTATTGCCTACAATGTTGAAGCAGCTCGTGTTGAGCAGCGTACTGACTTGGATAAGTTAGTAATCGAAATGGAAACTAATGGTACAATCGATCCTGAAGAGGCGATTCGCCGTGCAGCTACCATCCTGGCTGAACAACTTGAAGCTTTTGTTGACCTACGTGATGTACGTCAGCCAGAAGTTAAAGAAGAGAAACCAGAATTCGATCCTATCTTACTGCGCCCAGTTGACGATCTGGAATTGACTGTCCGCTCTGCTAACTGCCTCAAAGCAGAAGCTATCCACTACATCGGTGATCTGGTACAGCGTACAGAAGTTGAGTTGCTTAAAACTCCGAACCTTGGTAAGAAATCTCTTACTGAAATTAAGGACGTCTTGGCATCTCGTGGTCTTTCTCTGGGCATGCGCTTAGAAAATTGGCCACCAGCAAGTATTGCTGATGATTAGGATCACAGGTTAAGGTTTTACTGAGAAGGATAAGGTCATGCGCCATCGTAAGAGTGGTCGTCAATTGAACCGCAACAGCAGCCACCGCCAAGCTATGTTCCGTAACATGGCAGGTTCTTTAGTTCGTCATGAAATCATCAAGACGACTCTGCCTAAAGCGAAAGAACTGCGTCGCGTCGTTGAGCCGCTGATTACTCTTGCCAAGACCGACAGCGTAGCTAATCGTCGTCTGGCATTCGCACGTACTCGTGATAACGAGATCGTTGCAAAACTATTTAATGAACTGGGACCTCGTTTCGCAGCTCGCGCAGGTGGTTACACTCGTATTCTTAAGTGTGGCTTCCGCGCAGGTGACAACGCTCCGATGGCTTACATCGAGCTTGTTGACCGTGCTGTTGAGTCTCAAGAAGCAGCTGCAGAGTAATCTGTAATTGCTTTCAAGAAAACCGGGTGTATTGCCCGGTTTTTTTGTACCTGCTATTCTAACCCTCCAAATTAATTCTTTTCCATCCTTGAATTTTTATTTTCTATCCATACTTATAGGCATAAGCAAATGAGCATGTATAAGATAGGTCAAATAGCTAAGTTGGCAGATGTTACACCAGATACGATCCGTTTTTATGAAAAACAGGGGCTGATGGGGCACAAAACGAGAACGGAAGGCGGCTACCGGTTGTTTACGGAGCAAGATTTACAGCGCCTACGTTTCATCCGTTATGCTAAGCAGCTAGGGTTTACACTCGAAGCGATTACTGAGTTATTATCGATTCGCGTTGACCCCGAACATCACACTTGTCAGGAGTCAAAAAATATCGTTGATATTAGACTGATTGAAGTGGAAAAGAAGATCCAAGAGCTGATCATTATGAGGGACTCATTGAAAACCTTGAGTTCAGCATGTTGTGGTGATGAACATGCATCAACATACTGCTCTATCATGGAGATTTTGGAAAAAGGCGCATCAAAGATTTATTAATTTAAAACTGATTATGAAGGTAGATTATGAATAAGTATCAGCATAAGCGTGGTGAAATTAAAGATAATGCCATTGAGGCACTGTTACATGACCCTCTATTTCGCCAGAGAGTTGAGAAGAATAAGAAAGGCAAAGGAAGTTATACAAGAAAAGGAAAATCAAATAAGGCTGGTAACTGGGAGGCCAGTGGTAATCGGTTAATAAACTTATTACCACTGGCCTTTTAGTTATTTTTTATTCTGTTCTTTCAGTAAGTCACGAATTTCAGATAGTAAAACTTCCTCTGTAGATGGTGCAGCAGGCTCTGCTGGTGCAGCTTCTTCTTTTTCACGACGAACTTTGTTCATTACTTTGATCGCCATAAAAATAGCAAATGCGACAATAACAAAATCAAAAACAGTTTGGATAAACATCCCATAATTCATTACGACGGCAGGTACACTTCCTTCCGCTTCTCGAAGTACAAGGCTGAATTGTTTAAAATCTACGCCACCAATGATTAATCCAAGTGGGGGCATGATCACATCGGCGACTAATGAAGAAACAATTTTACCAAATGCAGCACCAATAATAATACCGACTGCCATATCCACAACATTGCCCTTCATGGCAAATTCGCGGAACTCTTTTAAAAAACTCATGTACGACCCCTTCCCTTTATTTATTAACTAAATGACTAAACGTGTGGAACCACGTATCAAAATTATAGTATCTAGAATTATCAACCTGCAAATTTTTACTATTTATTTTAGATAATTATAAAAAGAACGGACTTGGCTGGAACAGCTTTTCCACATCCGGAACATATTTTTTATCGGTAATAAACATAATGACATGGTCACCTTGCTCGATAATATGGTAATCACTAGCAATGATAACTTCTTCCTCTCTTACGATGGCACCAATAATTGTGCCTGGAGGAAGTTTAATTTCTGATATTTTTTTACCAACTACTTTTGAGGTGTTCTCATCACCGTGGGCGATCGCTTCAATGGCCTCTGCGACTCCTCGGCGTAGCGATGAGACACTGACAATATCCGCTTTTCTGACGTGACCAAGTAAAGCTGAAATGGTAGCTTGCTGTGGAGATACTGCAATATCAATAACACCACCTTGAACTAATTCAACATAGGCAGACCGTTGAATTAATACCATGGCTTTTTTGGCCCCCATTTTTTTTGCAAGCATAGCGGACATGATGTTTGCTTCATCATCATTGGTAAGAGCAATAAACACATCCATTTGTTCAATGTGTTCTTCAGTCAGTAACTCTTGATCTGAGGCATCGCCATAAAAAACAATCGTATCGTGGAGCAATTCAGCCAATTCAGTTGCTCTTTCCTGATTACGTTCAATCAGTTTAACGCTATAGTCTTTTTCCAATCGCTTAGCTAAACCAGCACCTACGTTACCACCACCCACAATCATTAAACGCTTGTATGGTTTTTCTAATCGCTGAAGCTCACTCATTACTGCTCTAATATGTTGAGTGGAGGCAACGAAGAAAACTTCATCACCCGCTTCAATAATGGTTGAGCCTTGAGGACGAATCGGCCTATCTTGACGGAATATGGCGACAACGCGAGTATCAATGTGCGGCATGTGTTCACGTAAGCTAGACAATGCATTACCCACCAGAGAACCGCCATAGTAGGCTTTTACAGCGACAATACTTACTTTACCTTCAGCAAAGTTAACGACCTGTAGGGCGCCCGGGTATTGGATAAGTTTATAGATATATTCAATAACCAGCTGTTCTGGTGATATCAGATAATCAATAGGGATTTGCTCTGCCAAAAAAAGCTTGTCAGCTTCGCGGATATATTCGGTTGCACGAATACGCGCGATTTTATTCGGTGTATTAAATAGGCTATAAGCAATTTGGCAAGCAACCATGTTGGTTTCATCCGAGTTAGTCACTGCAACTAACATATCCGCATCTTCAGCTCCAGCATCTCTAAGAACTCGAGGGTGGGAGCCATGCCCATTAACGACGCGTAGATCAAATTGATCCTGTAGCTGACGCAAGCGATCGGCATTGGTATCAACAACGGTAATATCGTTATTTTCATCCACTAAGTTTTCAGCGAGTGTCCCACCGACTTGCCCTGCACCTAGAATAATGATCTTCATAGCATCTTCCTATCTCAGAGTCTTTGTTAAATATTACTGTACGTGCTTGAGTAAGCGGGCGTAAAAGAAACCATCGCCCCCAGTTGCGCTTGGTAATATTTGTAGGCCTAATTCTGTACCATCATTCATACTTGCATCAGTATGTTTAGAAAGGAAATGCTGAATTTGCTGGCTATTTTCTTCAGGCATGATGGAGCATGTGGCATACACTAATGTACCGCCAGGTTTTAAGTATGGCCATACAGCCTCTAAGATTTGAGCCTGTAGCTGAGATAGCTCTTGAATATCTGAATCGCGTCTTAGCCATTTAATATCAGGGTGGCGCCTAATAACTCCCGTTGCAGAACACGGAGCATCAAGCAAAATACGATCGAATTGTTGATCTTTCGCCCACTCTTCAGGTTTCGTACCATCCCCTTGAATAACAATAGCTTGTTGCTTCAATCTTTGCAGATTTTCTTTCACTCGTTTGAGTCGTGACTCATCAATGTCTACAGCAAGAACATGGGCTTTAGGAGCTAGTTCTAAAATATGTGTTGTTTTTCCGCCCGGAGCGGCACATAAGTCGAGAATATTCTCGCCATTAACTGGAGAGAGTAATTCAGCACAGCCTTGCGCAGAAACATCTTGCACTGTAGACCAGCCATCTTCAAAACCAGGTAAACCGGTAACGGGAGCCGCTTCTTCTAAGCGAATTGCACTTGGATGGGATGGGTGCAAGTGTGCTGTAATTTCCGCTTGTTCGAGTAACTCTAAATATTGCGCGGCAGTATGATGTTGAGAATTAACTCTTAACCACATCGGGGGACGTTGGTTATTGGCATCAACGATATTTTCCCAGTTATCAGGGTAGGCAGTTTGAATGCGTTTTAATAACCAACTAGGATGTAAATATTGGCTATTGTTATTTGTATTGCGCTCTTCTAACTGAACTTGCTGACGCTGAAAAGATCGTAGTACTCCATTTATTAGGCCTTTCAATTGTGGGCGCTTTAATGCAACAGCACCATCCACGGTTTCTGCTAAAGCTGCATGTGCAGGGATGCGTGTATAGAGCAATTGATAGATCCCAACCATGATGAGGTAATGCAAAGTTCTTTGCTTGCCTGTTAGCGGTTTTTCCATAAGCTGGCTAATAAACCATTCGAGCTTTGGTAGATAACGTAAAACACCGAAGCAAATTTCTTGCAGTAGTGCTTTATCTTTATCATTAATATTACGTTGAAGATCAGGTAAAACGGTACTTAACGATTGTCCGTTATCTAAAACCTGACTAATGGCGGTCGCAGCGATACTACGCAAATTATATTTGTTTTTCATAATTGAAAGAGAGTCTATTAGTTATTTAAGTAGCATTACCGGATTCTGCATTTTCAGGTAATGCTACCAATATATTAGTCTAGCAATTGCTCAGGTATGAACCATTCGCGGCGGGAGTTAAGGATATCTTGCGCACTCATCGCTTTTTTACCAGGTGGTTGTAGCTGCGTAATATTTAATATCCCATTGCCAGTAGCAACACTGATGCCTTTTTTATCGGCACTGATGATAGTACCTGGGCGCTGATTATGCGCTTGAGCGATGACTTCCGCTTGCCATACTTTGATTAATTGCTCTTGAACCATGAAATAACTCATTGGCCAAGGGTTAAAGGCACGAATACAGCGTTCAATGTGTTCAGCAGGTAGTTTCCAATCAATTCGCGCTTCATCTTTAGATAATTTTTCAGCGTAATTGGCAAGTGAATCATCTTGTTTTTCTGGGGAACAATGGCCCGAAGAGAGTAAATCTACTGTATGAATGAGCGCTTTAGGCCCTGTCATCGCCAGCTTTTCATATAAAGTCGCACTCGTATCTTCAGCCGTAATCGGGCAAGTGGCTTTATATAACATATCTCCAGTATCAAGACCGGCATCCATCTGCATGATCGTGACACCAGTTTCATGGTCGCCAGCCCAAATAGATCGTTGAATTGGAGCTGCACCTCTCCAGCGTGGTAACAATGAACCATGAACATTCAAACAGCCTAAACGGGGAATATCCAAAACGGCTTGTGGCAGGATCAAACCATAAGCAACGACAATCATCAGATCAGCATTTTGATCTTTGATCCATTGTTGATTGTCTGGATCACGTAAAGTAACGGGCTGGAAAACAGGTATTCCATGTTCTTCCGCAAGAATTTTCACTGGGCTCGGTGTTAGCTTTTTGCCTCTACCTGCAGGTTTATCGTGACGAGTTAATACACCAACAACGTTATGATTGGTTTCTAACAATGCAGCCAAGTGTTTAGCTGCGAAATCAGGCGTACCTGCAAAAATAATTCTTAATGGTTCTGACACGATCCTTTCCCATTTATAGTAATAAAGACTAACTTATTATCAAATCAACGATTTTTAGCTTCTTTAGCTCTCAGTCTATCAAGTTTTTCTACTTTCTGGCGGATACGTTGGCGCTTTAACGGTGATAAGTAATCAACGAATAGTTTTCCAACTAAATGGTCCATTTCATGTTGAATACAGATAGCCAGTAGACCATCAGCTTCAAGTTCAAATGAAGTACCGTTATAATCAAGAGCACGCACTTTCACTTTCTCCGCCCTTGGTACAAATCCTAGCTGTTCAGGGATTGATAGGCAGCCTTCTTCTATACCTGTTTCACCTTCTTTATTAAGAAGCTCAGGATTGATAAGTACAAGGCGCTCATTACGTGATTCAGAAACGTCAATAACAATGATGCGCTGGTGGATATCCACTTGCGTTGCTGCGAGCCCAATGCCTTCCTCGTCATACATCGTATCGAACATATCATCAATAATACGCTGGATAGATACATCAACTTTTTCAACTGGTTTTGCAACGGTGCGAAGGCGCTCGTCTGGGTAATGTAACACGTTTAAGACTGACATAAATTTTTCGAGTAGTTTCCAAAATTTGAAAAGTAATTACCGTCTATTCTAGACATTTATCAGTCATATTGACAGTATTGGTTATGATTTGTTCGTTTCCAAATGTGCTAACTTATCTGTCAGGAAGACAAAATGAATGAACAGGAAATATGGCTAAGGCTTTCGCAAGTTAGCCGCGTTGGGATAAAAACAGCACTAAAGATAATATCTAAATTAAAACAATTGGATAAAGTAAATCATACAGGCTTAAAGGTCTGTGGGCTGAATGAAATGCAGCGATTGCAATTCTTAAATGTCCCTTTAAAGCGTATTGATTCAACTTTGAAATGGTTGGAAGTCAAAGAAAATCAATTAATTACATTTTTAGATGCGCAATATCCTTTTTTGTTAAAGCAGATATATAACCCTCCTTTATTACTGTTTGTGTCGGGACGAAGTGAATTATTATCTGAAAAGCAAATTGCCGTCATAGGAAGCCGGCAAGTTACTGCATATGGTAAAAAATGGACTGAAGCATTTGTTAGAAAATTCATCGATTATAATTTGGTGATCACTAGCGGTTTAGCATTAGGAATTGATGGTATCAGTCATAGAACTGCAATAGAAAACCAAGGAAAGACAGTCGCAGTATTAGGAAGTGGACTTTCCCATATTTATCCAAAACAACACGTTGATCTAGCAGAACGAATTAGGTCTGAAGGGGTATTAGTTTCAGAGTATTTTCCTGATGCTCCTCCATTAGCAAAACAGTTTCCTCGAAGAAATCGTATCATTAGTGGGCTAAGCAAAGCAGTATTGGTTATTGAAGCGGGTATGAAAAGTGGGTCGTTGATTACAGCTCGATATGCAATTGAACAAAATCGAGATCTATTTACACTGCCTGCACCATTAGGTAACGCAGCATTTAGCGGCAATCATTGGTTGATACAACAAGGGGCATACTTATTGGTAGAGCCCGAGGATATATTGCTACATTTAGAATGCTCACCAAATTGGATACAACCAGAGCTAGAGATTGAAACCACTGCTGAGCCAGAGTTAAATCTGACAGAAAGTCGGATTTTAGGTATGGTAGGCTACCAATCGACCCCTGTAGATATTATCGCGACTGAGTTACAGTTACCTATCACGCAAGTGATTTCAGCCTTAACTGAACTGGAGATAGATGGTGCAGTTATATCAGTGGCTGGTGGATATATTCGAGTCAGTTAGTTGTTGAAGAAGAGAATGGATTAAACAAAAACATGTCGAAGCAATTGCCTTTTGATACAGATAAAAATGAATACTGTCCTGAATGTAACTCTTTGCTGGTTATTCGAAACGGAGCTCATGGGCCTTTTTTAGCGTGCTCTGGTTACCCTCAATGTCATTATATTAAGCCATTAAGAGCTGTTGCTGAGACTCACATTGTCAAAGTATTGGAAGGTCAAAGCTGTCCTAAATGCGGATATGATTTGGTGTTAAAACAAGGGCGTTTTGGGATGTTTATTGGCTGTAGTCACTATCCTGAATGTGAACATACAGAGCTCATCGATAAACCGGATGAAACTAAGGTTCCTTGTCCTCAATGCCAAACAGGTAATTTACTACAAAGAAAATCCCGTTTTGGTAAAACTTTTTATGCTTGCGATAATTATCCTAACTGTCAGTTTATCCTGAATAATAAGCCTGTAGTGGGAAAATGTCAGTCTTGTGAATACCCATTACTTATGGAAAAAAAGGTTGGACAGGGAGTAAGATTGTTCTGTGCCAGCAAACGCTGCGGTCAGTTACAAGAAGAACTATGAGTTAAAACTATGCAAAATCAATCTACACCTGCAATTAAAAATATTATTGAAGCATTGAAACAACAACAAGTTATCGCTTATCCAACTGAAGCCGTTTTTGGCTTAGGATGTGACCCTGATAGTGAAGTTGCGGTAAATAAATTACTTGAATTGAAACAGCGCCCTTGGGAAAAAGGGTTAATTTTGATCGCTGATAATTATGAGCAGCTCAAAAATTATGTCGATGACAGCAAACTTAATGAGCAGCAGCGCCAAGCGATGTTTGCTACATGGCCAGGGCCTGTCACCTGGGTGATCCCGGCAAAGAAAACGACACCAAAATGGTTAACGGGTCAATTTGATACTTTAGCTGTTCGTGTGACAAACCATGAATTAGTGAAAGCGCTTTGCAGTGAATATGGCAAGCCAGTTGTATCAACGAGTGCAAATTTGAGTGGGTTGGAACCATGTCGAACCACAGAAGAGGTGATTGCGCAGTTTAAAGATACGATCCCCGTTCTTGATGGGGCTGTTGGTGGAAGATTAAATCCATCAGAAATTCGAGATGCTTTAACTGGGCAATTGTATCGTAAAGGATAATGATTAATGGGAATGTTTGCAGTTTTTGGTAATCCGATTCAACACAGTAAATCACCCTCAATACATCAAATGTTTGCTAAGCAGGTAGGCATTGATCTTGAATACCAGAAAATACTTGCTCCCGTAGAAGATTTTGAAGCTTATTTATCAGACTTTTTTGAAAAAGGCGGACAGGGTGCAAACATTACATTGCCGTTTAAAGAAAGGGCCTTTCAATTTGTATCAGAGTTAACGGAAAGAGCTCAAACCTGTGGCGCCGTAAATACCATTAGAAAGCTCGATAATCACCGCTTTTTGGGTGACAATACTGATGGTGCGGGATTGTTGCTTGATTTACAGCGCCTTGGGTTTGTATCGTCTTCAAGCAAAATATTAGTTATTGGAGCTGGTGGCGCAACTCGTGGCGCTTTATTACCTCTACTTGAGTACGGCTGCGATATTACGTTGACTAACCGAACCTTTATAAAAGCAGAATCTTTGTCTCACCAGTTTTCGGCTCTTGGGAAAATACAGAGTAGACCAATGGAGAAGCTCATTTCGGCGGAATTTGATCTGATTATTAATGGTACGTCTTCAGGAGTGACTGGAGAGATTCCTAAAATCAGTCCTGAACTGTTTTCTGAACAGACCGCATGTTATGACATGTTTTATCAACGAGGTTTAACACCCTTTTTGTCATTCGCTAAGCAGCATCAAGTGAATAAGCTAGCTGATGGCTTAGGTATGCTGGTTGGGCAAGCGGCATTTGCGTTTAAACTTTGGCATGGGGTGATACCAGAGATTGAGCCAGTATTAAAAGAGTTAAAAAAGGAACTTGAATAATGAATCAAGCGATTCAATTTCCAGACAGGGAAGTATGGGACCCGGCTATCAATAAGGTGCGTTTTCCTGTTTTAGTTAATGGACTACTTTCAGAGTGTGTTGTTTCACAAGCCCTACTTATTAAACGATATGGCCAGAATGAAGCTCCACTGGCGCTTTTTCAACATTATCGCTGGGATATAGAAGAAGAGTTCGAGGCCTTGATTGAACAAGGACTCGACAATGAACATGGCTTCTATGAATTGCTGGACGATAAGTAATTATTTTTCCACTCAACATAATTATTAGCTGAATAACGTAAATGACTAAGTTCAGCTTCGGTGAGCTTTCGAATCGCTTTGGCTGGGCTTCCCATATATAAGTAACCAGACTCTAACCTTTTTCCCTGAGTGACTAGGCTATTAGCGCCGATCACGACATCATCTTCAATAATAGCCCCATCGATCACGATAGATCCCATACCGACAAGAACTCGATTACCTATCGTGCATCCGTGCAGCATGACTTTATGTCCAACAGTGACATCTTCCCCAATGATTAATGGATTTCCATCAGGATTGCTGGTGGACTTATGGGTGACATGTAACACGGAGCCATCCTGAATATTCGTTCGTGCCCCTATAGAGATATAATTCACATCGCCGCGTAGCACTGATAGTGGCCAGATACTTACATCTTCGGCTAAGCGAACATCTCCAATGACGACAGAAGATGGGTCAATAAAAACATTTGTAGCGACTGAAGGGAAGGTTTCTAAATAAGGTCTTAAAGATGTATTCATATTCGTAGCCATAAAACGTAGATGGATATAAAGGTAACTATAAGGAAGCTCTTAATTAAGAATCAAATAATTAAGAGATGACAATATGAATAGAATTATACGGCAAAATAGCTGTTTTTATAATCATAGTGATAGTAAAAAAAGCATAATGATGAAATTATCTGCAAACGATATTTTTTTTAAAAAAAAAGGTTGTGTAATTTTTCGAGCTCCCTATAATGCGCATCCGTTGTCACGACAAACCGGCTCGAAGAAAACCTCGAAGCCCCGTGATAACAGAGGT
>NZ_JAERJY010000042.1:0-24646 GCF_018257375.1 Providencia sp. JGM181
AGGTGAATATATGGAAAAGTTATCAGACTTAATCAATTTCAAGCAAAAAGCATTTTCACAGCATCCTTTTTTTCACAATCCTATTGACCCATCGTTACCCATCAAGGAGTCACTGGCGTTCCTACCCAAAATAGCTTTCTTTATCTTGGCGTTTGGGGACATTAATAAATACATCCTTCCCTTTGAAAATCCTCAAGATGATTTAGAAATTGCGGTGAATAATCATGCGTTAGAAGATTCGGATCACTGGTATTGGTATATCGATGATCTCCGCACATTGCGTATGAATGAGCCACAACTTTTTACAGATACCTTAGTATGGTTATGGTCGCCACAAATGGAAGCTAACCGTAAGCTCACCTATGAATTGGTCAGCGCCATTGCTAATCAGCCCGCCCAAATTCGCTTAGCTATCATTGAAAGCATAGAATCAACGGGACGCGTATTCTTCACGTACATCAATCAAATCGCTAAATTATCTCCTGTACCACTTAAATATTGCGGTGATCTTCACTTAGCTCACGAATCCGGTCATACGATGGGCAGTGATGCAGAATTAATTGATACCATTAATTATACAGATGAAGAACACGCTCTTTGTGTACATTTGATAGAGAAAATATTTATCGCTTTCTCTCGTTTTATCGATGAAATAAATCAGTAAGTCACAAATCAATATCCGATAAATTAAGGGAGAGCTACTTGCTGATTGCTATATCTCTCCCTTAAATAACCCACCCAAACAGCCTTACTTTATCGACAAAATATCGCTATTCTATTGCGCATTACATGAATGACTCTCAATAAAATATTATGAACGCACCTAACCGTAACCGCACCAAGCACACATCCTCACCGTCAAAGCAACGTCGTTCATTGCCAACGAATTCATCTTCTCGCGTGGCTCGTCCAACTCAGCCACGCAAAGTGATTATTTTTAATAAACCGTTTGATGTGTTGCCGCAATTTACGGATGAGCAAGGGCGAGAAACGTTAAAAAACTATATCCCTATCTCCGATGTCTACGCCGCAGGGCGCTTGGATAGAGACAGTGAAGGTCTGCTCGTTCTCACTAATGACGGCAAATTACAAGCTCAGCTTACCCAGCCGCAGAAAAAAACCGGAAAAATCTACTATGCTCAAGTAGAAGGCATTCCCGATGAAAGCGCACTTGCAAAATTTCGTCAAGGATTAACCCTAAATGACGGACCCACCCTACCCGCAGGCATTGAGTTAGTCAGTGAGCCAGAATGGTTATGGGCGCGAGTTCCACCGATCCGTGAGCGTAAGAACATTCCCACTTCTTGGTTGAAGATCACGCTTTATGAAGGACGAAATCGGCAAGTTCGTCGTATGACTGCCAATATTGGTTTTCCCACATTGCGATTAATACGCTACGCCATGGGGAATTTTACGCTCGATAACTTATCTTCCGGCGAATGGAAGGAGGTCTCTGTTGTTTAAGCCCAATGTTACCGTTGCCACCATTGTCCATGCCCAAGGACGTTTTTTAGTGGTCGAAGAGTGGGTGAATAATAAACCCACATGGAATCAACCCGCAGGACACCTTGAAGCCGATGAAACATTAGTGAAAGCTGCCGCCCGCGAACTGTATGAAGAGACTGGCATTATTGGCGAACCGCAGGCATTAATTAAAATTCACCAGTGGATAGCCCCCGATAAAACCCAATTTATTCGCGTCTTATTCTCTCTTGAACTGGATGCTCCCTGCGAAACCCATCCCCATGATGATGATATCAGCGCTTGTCATTGGGTTAGCGCAGAAGAAATTCTGACTAGCCAATGCCTTCGATCCCCTTTAGTGGCCCAAAGTATCCTCTGCTACCAAGAGGGTACTCACTATCCTTTGAGCGTTTTGGCCGCCTTCGGTGACCATTACGAGTAACATTATTCTCCTAACGCTGGTGCAACAAGGGGGCAACGTGCTAAAGTATGGGGCTTGATTTTTCCGCATTGAGACTATTTCCCATGTCAAATAACAGTACCAAATCAGATAACAGCCAAATTAAGGTCATCGTCGGTATGTCCGGTGGTGTTGATTCATCCGTTTCCGCTTACCTGCTCAAGCAGCAAGGGTATCAGGTGGTCGGTCTGTTTATGAAGAACTGGGAAGAAGACGATAACGAAGAATACTGCACTGCAGCGACTGACCTTGCAGATGCACAAGCGGTATGCGACAAACTCGGTATCGAACTGCGCACCATCAACTTTGCCGCTGAATATTGGGACAATGTATTCGAACACTTTTTAGAAGAATACAAAGCCGGTCGTACCCCAAACCCAGATATTCTGTGTAACAAAGAGATCAAATTTAAAGCGTTCTTAGAGTTTGCTGCCGAAGATCTGGGCGCAGATTATATTGCAACGGGTCACTATGTGCGTCGCCGTGATGTTGACGGCAAAAGCCAGCTATTACGGGGCTTAGACAATAATAAAGACCAAAGCTACTTCCTGTATACCCTCAGCCATGAACAAGTGGCAAAAAGCTTATTCCCAGTGGGTGAATTAGAAAAACCTGAAGTACGTCGCATCGCTGAAGAAATTGGCTTAGTGACTGCGAAGAAAAAAGATTCTACCGGTATCTGCTTTATTGGTGAGCGTAAATTCCGCGATTTCCTCGGACGTTATCTCCCTGCTCAACCAGGTCCAATCGTCACCGTTGACGGTGAAACCATTGGTCAGCACGAAGGGTTGATGTACCACACATTAGGTCAACGTAAAGGGTTAGGCATTGGCGGCACCAAAGACGGTTCTGAAGAGCCATGGTATGTAGTCGATAAAGACGTTGAAAAAAATCAATTGATTGTAGCGCAAGGCCATGAGCATCCACGTTTAATGTCTACAGGCTTAATTGCTCAGCAATTAGATTGGGTTGATAGACAAACATTAACTGAGCCATTGCGCTGCGTGGTGAAAACCCGTTACCGTCAAGCGGATATCCCTTGTACAATCACCCCATTGAGCGCCGAGAAAATCCAAGTCACTTTCGATTATCCGGTTGCAGCTGTTACTCCGGGACAATCTGCGGTATTTTATATCGACGAAGTCTGCCTCGGTGGCGGCGTTATTGAAGCCCGTATTCAGGAGTAAATGTGGCTAAAAACTATTACGATATCACGCTAGCCTTAGCGGGTATCTGCCAAGCAAGTCTGATGGTACAAAAGCTCGCTCATGAAGGTACCTTTAATGAGCAAGATGGTAAAACCATGGTCGATAGCCTGACCAACATGAATCCATCCAGCACGCTGGATGTATTCGGTAATGACGAAGCAAATTTAAAAACCGGTTTAACTGCCCTGCTGGGTATGTTGACCGGGGGTAATAGCGGGATCTCTGCTGAGATGACCCGCTATATGCTTAGCATCATGGCGCTAGAGCGCCGCTTAAGCAAAGATGACAATGCCATGAACCAACTCGGTCAACGAATTGAGCAATTTGAGCGTCAAGCCAGCTATTTCGAACCGATGTCTGAAGGTGTTTTTAACGCACTCGCCGGAATTTATGTGGATGTAGTCAGTCCAGCAGGTCCTCGAATTCAAGTGACAGGCTCCCCTGATATTCTGAAAAACACCGTTGTTCAAGCCAAAGTTAGAGCCACATTGCTCGCAGGTATCCGCTGCGCAGTTCTCTGGCAGCAAGTTGGTGGAAGTCGCCTCCAACTGATGTTTTCTCGAAGCCGTCTGTCTAATCAGGCGAAACAAATTTTGTCTCACCTATAAATCTGGAGTTGCTACCAATGGAATTATCCTCACTGACCGCTGTATCCCCGATTGACGGCCGTTACGGTGATAAAGTCAGCGCTTTACGCACTATTTTTAGTGAGTTTGGCTTACTGAAATTTCGTGTGCAAGTTGAAGTTCGCTGGCTGCAAAAACTGGCTGCAACCGCTCAAATCAAAGAAGTTCCTTCATTTGATGCTGACGCAATCGCTTACTTAGATGAAATCGTCGCGAACTTCTGCGAAAAAGATGCAATGCGTATCAAAGAAATTGAACGCACAACTAACCACGATGTTAAAGCAGTAGAGTATTTCCTAAAGGAAAAAGTGGCGCACATTCCTGCATTGCATGCGGTCTCTGAATTTATTCACTTTGCTTGTACTTCTGAAGACATCAACAACCTGTCCCACGCATTGATGCTGAAAACTGCTCGTGAAGAGGTTTTACTGCCACAATGGCGTCAAATTATTGATAAAGTTAAAGCAATGGCGCACGAATACCGTACTTTACCTTTACTGTCACGTACTCATGGTCAACCAGCAACACCATCCACTATTGGTAAAGAATTTGCTAACGTTGCGTACCGTTTAGAGCGCCAATTCCGCCAGTTAGAGCAAGTGGAAATCTTAGGTAAAATCAATGGTGCGGTCGGTAACTATAACGCCCACATTGCCGCTTACCCGGAAGTTAACTGGCACGAATTCAGTGAAACATTCGTGACCTCACTGGGCATTCAATGGAACCCGTTCACTACCCAAATCGAACCGCATGACTATATCGCAGAACTGTTTGATTGTGTTGCGCGTTTCAACACTATCGTGTTGGATTTTGACCGTGATATTTGGGGCTACGTTGCTCTAAATCACTTTAAGCAAAAAACGATTGCGGGTGAAATTGGCTCATCCACTATGCCGCACAAAGTTAACCCTATCGACTTCGAAAACTCGGAAGGTAACTTAGGTTTAGCAAACGCAGTATTAGGTCATTTAGCAAGCAAATTGCCGGTTTCTCGCTGGCAGCGTGACCTGACTGACTCAACCGTTCTGCGTAACTTAGGTGTCGGTTTAGGCTATGCCCTGATTGCTTACCAATCCACAATGAAAGGCTTAAACAAGTTAGAAGTTAACGAACAGCACTTACTGGATGAATTAGATCAAAACTGGGAAGTTCTGGCTGAGCCAATCCAGACCGTAATGCGTCGTTATGGCATCGAAAAACCGTATGAAAAACTGAAAGAATTAACTCGTGGTAAACGCGTTACCGCTGAAGGCATGAAGCAGTTTATCGATGGTTTAGAGCTTCCAGAAAGCGAAAAAGAGCGTCTGAAAGCAATGACGCCTGCCAACTACATTGGCTATGCCGTTAATTTTATTGATGAAATCAAGTAATCAATAATGATTAAAACGGGCGGCATTCGTGTCGCCTGCTTTTTTTCTATTTATTTGTTTAGCCCGCTTTCCAAAAAATCTCAGATTTGACTATTTTTCCGATCTGTTTGACTTATATTTAGTTAAGATCTTGTTCCCTATCCCATCTCTTTCTACCATACTCATTATAATATTATCATTTGCATGCTTTCTTTATGTGAGGTTCTCAGATGCGCATTCTTATCGTCGAAGATAATGCCCTACTTCGTCACCATTTAACGGTTCAACTCAAAGAGTTAGGTCATCAAGTGGATTCTGCTGAAGATGCAAAAGAAGCGGACTATTTCCTGAATGAAAGCCATCCCGATATTGCGGTAGTGGATTTAGGTCTTCCGGATGAAGATGGGCTTTCCATGATAAAACGCTGGCGCAGCAACCATGTCAGCATTCCGCTTCTGGTCTTAACTGCACGCGAAAGCTGGCAAGAAAAGGTTCAAGCGCTCAATAGTGGCGCAGATGACTATGTCACCAAACCCTTTCAATTAGAAGAGCTGGTCGCACGTATGCAAGCGCTGATGCGCCGTAACAGTGGATTAGCCTCTCAAGTGCTTGAGCTAGAAAACTTTATTATCGACCTTTCCCGTAAAGAATTTACGGTTAACGGCGAGTCAGTGAAACTCACTGCGTTTGAATACACCATTATTGAAACCTTGCTGCGCAATAATGGAAAAGTGGTCAGTAAAGACTCCCTCATGCGCCAACTCTATCCAGATGCAGAGTTACGAGAAAGCCACACTATCGATGTACTTATGGGACGTTTACGTAAAAAAATCCAACAGTTCCATGCCCAAGAAGTGATTGTTACTGTTCGAGGTCAAGGCTACCGTTTCGATGTGAACAGCTAATATGAAACTGCGTAAATTTAGGTTCAAACCCATCTCTTTACAGGCGCGTTTTATTTGTGCGACGTCAGCCGTCATTCTGGCGCTAACCCTCGCTTATGGGATTGTCGCTGTTGTGGGTTATTTGGTCAGTTTTGACCGAACGACCTACACGTTACTACGTAGCCAAAGTAACCTAATTTACAGCCTTGCTCAGTGGCAAGATAATAAAATTGATATTCGCGTTCCCCCAAACTTTACGTTGAATAACCCCTCTTTGATCATTATTTATGATAAAAATGGGCAAACCGTCTGGCGCCAACGTGAAGTCCCTAGCGTCGAACGTCTCATTCAACTCGATTGGTTGAAAAAGAATGGGTTATACGAAATTGATACCGATTTCGATGAAACGCGCCAATTGATGAACAATAACCCAGACTACAGCCATCGACTCAATGACATTGATAATATTGATGAGCCATTAACTCACTCCGTTTCAGTTAACCAATATTTAGAAACGGAAACGATGCCAGCGCTGACGATTGTCGTCGTCGATACGTTACCGCAAGACTTACAAAGCACTGGCGTTGTCTGGGACTGGTTTGGCTACGTGTTACTCGCCAACTTTATACTGGTGATCCCGCTATTATGGCTTGCAGCCTATTGGAGTGTACGCCCCATTAAGTCACTGATTTCGCAAATTAGTAGCCTCGAAAAAGGGGAACGCGAAACGCTGGATGAAAACCCGCCAGCAGAACTGCGAGGCTTAGTGCGAAACTTGAATATTTTGCTGAGCAACGAACGCAAACGCTATAGCAAATATCGCACTACATTGTCCGATTTAACTCACAGCCTAAAAACCCCGTTGGCGGTCTTACAATCCACATTGCGGCTTCTACGTTCCGGTAAACAGATGACCATCGAACAAGCAGAACCCATCATGTTGGAGCAAATTGGGCGTATTTCCCAGCAAGTTGGCTACTATTTGCATCGTGCCTCTAACCAAGGGGATGAAAACCTGATGTTACGGGAAATCGCATCGGTGCCGTCTATCTTGGATAGCCTCTCTAGCGCACTGCATAAAGTGTATCTCAACAAAGGTGTCTCCATCACCGTCGATATCTCCCCTGAAATCACATGGTTGGGTCAGCCTAATGATTTTATGGAAGTGATGGGTAATGTTATGGAAAACGCCTGTAAATACTGCCTTGAGTTTGTGGAAGTCACTGCCCTTGCCGATCATGATAGCCTAACCATTTTTGTCGATGACGATGGTCCTGGCGTTCCCGAAAGTAAACGCAGTATGATATTTATGCGTGGACAACGCGCCGATACCCTGCGACCGGGGCAAGGTTTAGGGCTATCGATAGCAGTAGATATCATCGACCAATATGATGGCGAAATTACCATTTCAGATAGTCCACTTGGGGGTGCTCGCGTCGCCGTCACCTTTAGGCAGCAAGCGGTGATTGAAGATAGTTAGGTCATTAACAAATGATAGCTAGGGCGGAAATGAAGATAATTCACTCATCCGTCAATGAAGATGGCTAATCTGTGAACTGACGCCCTCTAAGCCCTGTTTTACGATCCATTTCCGGTATACTATTTAGGAAGTTTTGTCATAACTAGGGAACAATAAGATGGATTATAAACTGAATCTTGACTGGCAGAGTTTTCTGGACAGTCATTGGCAGAAACGACCTCTGCTTATCAAACAGGGTTTTACGCGTTTTATTGATCCTATCTCGCCTGATGAACTCGCGGGATTAGCGATGGAAGATGAGGTTGATAGCCGTTTAGTCAGCCATCAAAATGGGCTCTGGCAAGTCGCCCACGGTCCATTCGAAAGCTACGACCATTTAGGTGAAAAAAACTGGTCAATCTTGGTTCAAGCCGTTGACCACTGGCACTACCCAAGTGCGCAACTGATGAAACCTTTCCGTGTCCTTTCTGACTGGCGTATGGATGATTTAATGATCTCCTACTCCGTTCCGGGTGGTGGTGTAGGTCCTCATCTCGACCAATACGATGTATTCATTATTCAAGGCGAAGGTCGTCGTCACTGGCGTGTTGGGGAAAAGATCCCAATGAAGCAACACTCCCCACATCCTGATTTACTGCAAGTGCAGCCTTTTGACGCCATTATTGACGAAGAGATGGAACCCGGTGATATCCTGTATATCCCACCTGGATTCCCCCACGAAGGTTATGCCATTGAGCCATCACTGAATTTCTCTGTCGGTTTCCGCGCGCCTAATGCTCGTGAATTAATGAGCAGCTTTGCTGACCATTTAATTTCCAATGATTTAGGCAGCTATCGCTACAGCGACCCTGACCTTTCTTTCCGTGATAATCCGGCTGAAATTTTGCAAGGCGAACAGATTAAGCTGCGCGAAATGATGGAATCACTGATTCATGATCCAGAGCTATTCCGTAAGTGGTTAGGTGAATTTATTTCTCAATCACGTCACGAGCTGGATTTGGCACCGCCAGAGCCGCCTTATGAACAAGATGAGATTTATAATTTATTGAAAGAACAGCAAGAAACTCTATATAAACTCAATGGGTTGCGTGCTCTTCGTGTTGGTGATCAGTTCTTTGTTAACGGTGAGTCTTTAGAGACTAAATGCTATGAAGCCGCTGATAGCCTGTGCCGTTTCGATTCCGTCAACCATGCAAATCTTGGTGATGCATTAGACGATGTCAATTTTATCGCCTTAATGACAGCATTGATTAATAGCGGATATTGGTATTTTGACGACTAATTAGTCCTATAATTAACCGCCAACAAACAGCAAATGCCCCGAATATCATCACATCGGGGCATTTTTATATTAAGAACGCATCAAAACTATTTATCAGTATTACGTTTTGCATGGATAGCGGTTAATTCCGCAATTCTCATAATCACGCTTACCGCCTGTTCCATTCCTTCTTGAGTAATAAACTCATGTTTACTATGGAAGTTATAGCCACCAGTAAAAATATTCGGGCATGGTAAGCCCCGGTATGATAACTGCGCACCGTCCGTTCCCCCACGGATAGGCTTAATAACAGGCTCAATATCACAGTCCAGCATCGCTTGTTTCGCTAATTCAACAACATGCGGATATTTCATCACTTCTTTATGCATATTGTAGTAGCTATCATCCAATGTCAGCTCGATATAGCAGCTTGGGTGCAGCCCTTCACCCACTTTTTCTGCGATACGAATAATATTTTTCTTTCTCGCTTCAAAATTGGCTAAGTCAAAATCACGGATAATATAGTTCATTTCCGCTTTTTCCACGTTACCTTTAATGGACGTTAAGTGATAAAAGCCTTCGTAACCTTCCGTATTTTCAGGTGTTTCATCCGCCGGTAACATAGAATGGATTCGCGTTGCTAAACCCAACGCATTGACCATCACACCTTTGGCGCTACCAGGATGGGTATTGTTACCCACAATTTTAATAGAGACGTTGGCAGCGTTAAAGTTTTCGAATTCGAGTTCACCGACACCACCACCATCAACGGTATAAGCCCAGCGAGCATCAAATTCTTTAAAATCGATATGTTGTGCACCACGACCAATTTCTTCATCTGGCGTAAAGGCAACACAGATTTTTCCGTGTGGAACATTTTGCCCTTCTAAACGCACAATCGCGGTAATAATTTCTGCGATACCCGCTTTATCATCCGCCCCTAATAAGGTTTTGCCATCAGTCATAATCAGCGTTTTGCCAATCATTTCGTGCAATACAGGGAACATAACGGGGGATAAAACTTCATCACCAATGCCCAGAGCAATATCGCCACCTCGATAATTCTCAAGTACTTGCGGGCACACATTTTTGCCCGAATAATCTGGGGCGGTATCCAAATGCGAAATGAAGCCTATCGCAGGCACATCCCAATCAACATTGGATGGCATGATAGCCGTTAAACAGCCATGTTCCGACAGCGTCACTTTTTCAAAGCCAAGGATATTTAATTCTTTGGCTAACGCGCGGGCAAATTTTAGCTGGCCAGTGCTACTAGGTACTGTTTTTGCATTCAGTTTTGATTGTGTATCAAACGCAGTGTATTCAAAAAACCGCTCCAAGAGTTTGTCCATACTTCCTCCCCCTAAATATCAATGGGGATATTATGGGAAAGATCACAGAAACAATTATTGTTTCAAATCAGATTTGCAGCTAAAGAGTGAGGAAGATAACTAATTAATTTAATTTATTGTTCATTTTGGGCTGCACTTTTGGATAACGCAACGCGTTAAGTAACATGTTATATAATGACTATCTTATATAACGAAATGCGCTATAGAATAATTTCTAAGGTGGGAATACGATGGCAAAAACATTTTTAATTTACGGTGTCAGTAAAGGGTTAGGTAAAGCATTAGTTGAAGGAGTCCCTGACCAAACTGATACTGTGTACGGTGTTTCTCGCACTGAACCACCTTTTGGTGATACGCAATTTCACTGGATACCCGCTGATCTTAGCGATACTCAATCGGCCTCAGTTATCAAAAAGCAGCTAGGCGAAAAACCCATTGATACCCTCATTTATAATGTCGGCATTTGGGAAAAGCTCGCCTTTACTGAAGAATATGATTTCGAGTCCACCAGCGATATTGAATTACTCACCATGATCCAGACCAATATCAGTGCTTGCCTGTTGAATTTGAAAGCACTTCTTAGCAACTTGCGTTTAGGCACCAATAGTAAAATTATTTTAATTGGCTCTACGTGGGGGTTGGATAATCATAATGGTAAAGAAGTCACCTTTAGCGCAACCAAATATGCCTTGCGTGGGATTGTACAATCACTGAGAGAAACCTTGCGCCAAGATAATATTGGCATTTCTATTTTGAATTTAGGTTATCTCGCCACGGAATATCCGTTATCTATGCCAGTGAATGAGGTGATTGAAAAAAGTGAAGGTGCGTTAATTCCGCTGCAAGATGTGGTGAATGCAGTGCGCTTTATTCTTAGCACCAGCAGCGCCACCTGTGTAAAAGAAATTACTATGCCCGCTATGTTAGATGAAAACGTGTGATATCAACCTAATTTGCTCCGTGCATATAAAAGGGAGCCAAAGCTCCCTTTTATATTTATTCTTAGCGGTTTAACTTTGCCAACAAGTCATCCACATATTCACTAACCACTTTACTCGCCAATCCATAATGGCGCTCTTCAAATTCGCTTTCCACTTGGCTTGGTTCTAAATTCAATTGCACGGTATGAGCGCCTTGTAAACGCGCTTCATGTACAAACCCTGCCGCTGGATAAACATGCCCCGATGTCCCGATAGAAATAAACAGCGTGGCTTCTCCAAGTGCTTGGTAGATCCTGTCCATTTCAAACGGCATTTCACCAAACCACACAATATGTGGGCGTAGTGGCTGCGGGAACTGGCAGCAGTGGCAACGCTCTTCTACGGATAAATCCCCTTTCCATTCAAGGACTTGATTTGACCAATTACAACGTACTTTTAATAATTCACCGTGCATATGAACTACGCGCTTGCTACCCGCACGCTCATGTAAATTATCAATATTCTGCGTCACTAGCAGGAATCTATCCCCTAGCGCTTGTTCTAATTTTGCTAATGCGTAGTGCGCTGCATTCGGTTGAATATTATCTTGTTGCAACTGGCGACGACGTTCATTGTAAAAGCGCTGAACTAATTGTGGATCACGAGCAAATCCTTCAGGTGTTGCCACATCTTCCACGCGATGCTCTTCCCATAAACCATCTGCCGAACGGAAGGTTTGAATCCCTGACTCTGCAGAAATACCCGCACCGGTTAATACAACCACGTTAATGTTTTGCATACTGAGCAGTCTATTATCAATGTAGTAAGAACGATTGCGAAGTCGCTGACGGCGTTTACATTTATTTTTACTTATTTTTTTCAATCTACGGCGAAATCGCAACATCGGAAATTTCCTTTCATCCTTGCAGTGAATTTGTCGGTATAAAAAGTGGAAATATAAACATGGTAAATTATGTTATTTATACATAATTTAGATAGTAACATACTAAACCCCTTCATCTCCTGCAAAGTAAAACAAATATCTCAATAACCTCGATTTAATAACTTTTTTATCATCAAAAAGACATTTTTTTCACTTTCAGATGACAAAAAACTTTATCCCCATCACACCTAACGGCTAAAATAGCCGCCATCTCACTATTTTGGTTTCTCTTATTTGAAGGATTTCCATGGAAAAGTTTTTTGAAAGAATGATGTACGCTTCACGTTGGATCCTTGCGCCCATTTATTTGGGACTATCACTGACATTGCTGGCGTTAACCATCAAATTTTTCCAAGAAGTATTTCATATTCTGCCCGATATTTTTAACATTCCAGAATCTGATTTGATCCTCACGCTGCTATCGCTGATTGATATGGCGCTGGTGGGTGGATTACTGGTAATGGTGATGTTCTCAGGGTACGAAAACTTCGTCTCCCAATTAAATTTATCTGATCATCATGAAAAGCTGAATTGGATTGGGACTATGGATGCAACGTCATTAAAAAATAAAGTGGCTGCCTCCATTGTCGCCATCTCATCCATCCACTTATTGAAGATTTTCATGAACCTCAAAAACGTCGAAAACGATAAGTTGATGTGGTACGTGATCCTTCATTTAACCTTCGTGCTGTCAGCGTTTGTGATGGGTTATTTAGATAAAATGACCAAGAAAGCGAAGTATTAATCTCTCTCAATACACGCAGTTTGGCATAAAAAAGGGAAGCTCACTGTAGCTTCCCTTCTTGTTTCAAATATTATTTTTTCAAAAACGGTAAAATGTGGCTCATCAACTGCTCAGGACACTCCTCCGTCACAAAATGACCGCACTCCCCCAGCATCGCCCCTTGTAATTGGGTTGCTCGCCCCTGTAATGTCAATTGTGGCGCATCTCGGGTTGCCTGATCCGCTCCAATCGCCAATACTGGCATGGTGAGCTTTTTCTGCGCTCGCTGTTTATTTTGCTCAATCGTCTGTGGAATAGCACGATAATAGGCAAAACCAGCTCGCAGCCCCCCCGGAGAAGCATACGCATCTATATATGTCTGCGCGGCAACGCGATCACGACGATAAGCCCAATTATCAAAAATAAAGTTAAGATACTCACGCTCTTTACCTGCCGTCAGCGTTTCCGGTAAATCTCGCACTTGGTTAAACATAAAATGCCAGAGGAAAATATTCTCCTCAGGATCAACGAAAATACTCGGTGCAGGTGCTAACCCTGGAATAACCGCTTCGGTTAAGGCTATCTTTTTCACGTCTGCGGGATAATCACTGGCCAGCGCATACCCTACCCACATGCCAATATCATGCCCTATCACTGAATAGTGAGTATGGCCCAGTTGCTTCATCATTTCGTGCAATGTGGTTGCGGCAGCGCCCGTATCATAACCACTTTCTGGCTTATCAGAATACCCTGTTCCCAATGGATCAACAGCAATAGCGGTATAACCATTAGCAGCGAGATCCGTCATCACATATCGCCACGTGTACCATGTTTGTGGCCAACCGGGGATCAATAAAACTGGCTCACCTTCCCCAGCGGTAACATAGTGAAGGCGCTGCCCGTTCACTTTCACATAGTGATGTTTAAAGCTGGTCTCATTCGCTTCAATGGTTGGAGGCGTAGCACTTTTGGCTGTATGAGTTAGGTTTCCTGCTGCTAACGTAGCTGTTGCTTGCAAAGAGAGCGTCATCAGAGAAACGAGTAACACCTTTTTAAATACCGAATTCATATTTGTTCCATACACTTTTATGTGGGTAAAAAGCCACTCATTCACGAGTTGCATTAATTGTTTGTCGATCAACAATGAATAGGTTAAAGGTTTTTTTAATTCTTTGTCAATCGATAAAGAATAATTATTTGTCATTCGACAAAGAAGTGATAGTATGAACGCATTCTCATTCAGCGCATCATTATCATGTTTTAAGGGGATCATAGTTATGGCGGGAAGACCAAGAGAGTTCGACCGAGACGCGGCATTGAATAAAGCTAAACTTGTCTTTTGGCAGCGCGGTTATGAAGGCACGTCGATGTCAGATTTAGTCTCAGCTCTGGGCATCGCTTCTGCTCGTATTTATGCGGCATTTGGCTCGAAAGAAAATCTATTTCGCGAAGCTATCGCCCTGTATCTAAGCCAAGAAGGCGCTTTTGCAGATACCGCGTTACAAGAGCCTAATACGCGTCTAGCAATAACACAGTTATTAACCCAAGCTGTCGAAACTTACACCCAACAAACGCATCCACAGGGGTGCATGGTAGTTTTATCACTGACCAACTATGCCAGTGAAAATGAAAACATTATGTCTTGGCTAGCGAATTACCGGAAAGACCGTACCACCGCCATCATACAACGTTTAAATAAGGGTGTAACTCAAGGAGATTTACCCAAGGAAACGAACACCCAAGCACTTGGCGATTATATATCGACACTATTTCACGGCATTTCGATTCAAGCTCGCGACGGGGTGAGTAAAGCTCAGTTGCTCGCGATGGTTAACGTTGCTATGACCGCGTTTGATTCTTTTATCTCAACATCAACTACCCACTGATTATTCGCTTCAATTTTAGGAAAAAATCGCTATGTCCTCATTCGGTTCATCTCCCAGTCATGCATGGGTTTGCACATGGCTTTCAACATCTCAACCCACCACCGGAGAGGCATTTCCGTTTCCATTGGAGATCCCAACCTTATTGAATAACCAAACCCTACAACAAGCGCTGCGTATCACATTAGGCGGGCAGCAGTTACGCCTTGTGTTTTCGAATCGTTATGGCTCTCAAGCCTTAGCATTAGGTGAAAATGCCATTGTTGTAAACTCACCATCTGGCAAATCATGGAGCGCACCTGTTCTGTTTAATGGACAATCTGGTGTTTCTATCCCCGCAGGACAAGTAGCGTACAGTGATGAAATCATTCATCCTATTGACGATTTGTCTGAAGTCACCCTACGAACCTATCTACCGGATCCTACGCTTGTAGAGACTTTTCATTGGGATGCGCGACATTATTCTCAACTAACATCGGGTAATGATGTTCACTCCAAAACAACGAAAGAAAGCCTACCAATTAGTTCGCGCTTATTATTAGAAGCTGTTGAAATTCAGAATCAGGCGCCAAGCCAAGCGATTGTCGTTATTGGCGATTCCATGGTGGATGGCAACGGTGTCGAAATGGGAACTTATCACCGTTGGGTGGATTTTTTTGCTGAACGTGCCGTTTCTCAGCACACAGCGGTGATCAATGCAGGGCAATCGGGTTCTCGCTTACTCAAAGATGGTATTGGCATCAGTACATTATCTCGCTTTACTCGGGATGTTATTGAGCAAGCTGGCGTAACCACTTGCATTGTACAAGTGGGTCTCAATGATATTGGGCTTG
This sequence comes from Providencia sp. JGM181, assembly GCF_018257375.1. Classification (NCBI taxonomy): domain Bacteria; kingdom Pseudomonadati; phylum Pseudomonadota; class Gammaproteobacteria; order Enterobacterales; family Morganellaceae; genus Providencia; species Providencia sp. JGM181. The sequence goes on from NZ_JAERJY010000042.1 coordinate 15,388, forward strand.
CACAAACCGCCCTAGCGCCTGCGGATATGATGCCTTCCGCTAGCCAGTTGATTGAAGGTTATCGTCAATTACTTGATATGGCGCATCAGCATAATATTCGCGTCGTCGGCGTCACTCTTGTTCCGTTACGTTGTACAGACGAATATGGATTAGATAACTTCTATGCCCCCGAAAAAGAAGCTATTCGCCAAGAATTAAATGAATGGATACGCACTAGTGGTGAATTTGACGTATTAATTGACACAGAACAACTTGTGCGCGACTCACAAAATCCTCAGCAATTAGCATTAATCTATGATTCTGGCGATCATCTCCACCTTAACCACGCAGGGCATCTGTTGGTTGCGAATTCGATTTCCCTTGATGCTGTTATTGGAGTTTAAAACAGTCATTAGCATTGAAAACCTTAGCATTGAAAACCATAGGTACGAGAATAGCTTTTCGTACCTAATTATTCCGCTATTCTTTGATACGGCTTAACATTATCTTCAGCCACGCCATCATTCCCTATGTTACTATCCACTCACCTAATCCATCATTTAAAACAGCCTTGGATAACAGAATGAGTGACCATTTTGTCGGGAAATTTGAAGCCGAAATTAAGTTCAAACTACCCAATTCTGACACTTTTCTTAAACAGCTTATCAATGATAACGCTGAAGCATTTACCGTAAATAATCATGAAGTTGATGACTTTTTTGATTATCAAGATGGGCAGTTAACAGCACAAAATATCAGTATGTCCGTGCGGGAGATGACGCCGTCTGGGATCAAACTCTGGATAGTCAAAGGACCAAGCAGCTCCGAGTGTAAAGCGATTGATATTGCAGACTGCCAACATGTCAAAAGTATGCTGAGTACCTTGGGATATCAATGTTACCTAACGATTGCAAAACAGCGCAGCATCTATTTTCTGGATGACATTCATATCACCATTGATGACTTAGAAGGTATTGGTTGGTTTGCTGAATTTGCGATTATGACGGACGATGAGAGCGAGTTAGACAACTTGTACACCAAATTACTGTCTACCGCGCAACACTATGGTTTTACAGAAGCATTAATTGAAACTCGCAGCTATAAGCAGATGTACCTTGAGAATTTGATGAAATAGCCTTAGATAACATGATGAAATAAGGCGCGACTGTTTCCACTCGCGCCTTATTGATTACTGACCGCTTAGAATACGCGCTGGATCTAACTTACTTGCGCGTCTTGCTGGATACCAGCTGGCTAATAAGCTCAGAACAACCGTGGTGAACAGCACGTAAATCACATCCATCACATGCAATTCTGAAGGCAGAAAGTCAATAAAATAGACATCCCCTGATAAGATAGGATGACCGATAATCACTTCAAGTCCCTTAATCATCGTGGTTAAATTCAGGGAGATTAATACCCCCAGCACCACGCCGATAAGTGAGCCAACCAGCCCTCCGATTAACCCGTACCACAGGAAGATAGCACGAATTTGCCTATCTTTTGCCCCTAATGTCCTCAGTACCGCAATATCGCTGCTTTTATCTTTAACTGCCATCACTAGCGTGGAAACGATATTAAAACAAGCGACCCCGATGACTAAAATCATCGCCAAGTACATAACACTGCGAACCACTTGAATGTCGTTGTACATATAGCCGTAATCACCTATCCAGCTTTTCACCACCACATGATGCATGGTTTTCAGCCCAGCGTCATACACCACTTTATCAGCTTCGAAAGGATCTTTAGCTTTAATCTCAAAACCGCTAATGCCGTTTCCATAACCGAGATATTCCTGTGCATCCGCCAGCGGAACTAAAGCAAGCTGATGGTCGAGTAATCCACTTAAACGGAAAATCCCCGTTACTTGGACACGAATACGCTTAGGCTGCTGAATTTTCATGCTGTCATCGGTATTCGGAATCATAATTGTTATCCAATCCCCGACTTTTACATTCAGCGAATTTGCCACCCCTTGCCCTAAAATGATTGACTGTTTACCCGCCTCAAAATGTTGCCACGCATCATTTAGGATAAACTCAGGCAATGCACTGACTTGGGATTCCGTCTCGTGAGAAACGCCCATAATCTGGATGGCTTTCAGGTTCGCACCACGTTCAAGTAGCCCCGTGAAATTCACATAGGGGCTGACCCCTTGCACACCCGGCGTTTTGCGGATCACATTTTGGGCGAATTCCCAATCTTGATAAGGGGCTTCAACGGCGTAGATTTGCCCGTGAGGCACCACCGAAAGCACGCGGTTATTCAGTTCTCGCTCAAAGCCATTCATGGCACTTAAACCGATAATTAATACCGCAACACCTAAAACAATCCCGAGGGTCGAGACAATCGACACCAAAGACACCATGCCTGTCCTACGGCGTCCTCGGCTAAATCGCAATGCCGCTAATAGCGTCAGAGGCATTTTAATCATTACATTGCCCCCAACGTAATTTCCTGTTGCAGATGACCATCCCGCATTTCTAAACGGCGGGATAAACGGCTCGCCAGTTTCATATCATGAGTGACCACTAAAAATGCCGTTTTTTGCTTACGGTTTAACTCACCCAGTAATTCAAAAATGGCATCCGCATTACGCAAATCGAGGTTACCTGTTGGTTCATCCGCCAGCACTAACGCTGGGTCATTCACCAATGCGCGGGCAATCGCAACACGTTGGCGCTCACCACCGGATAATTCAGATGGACGGTGATTAGCTCGGTGCTCTAACCCTACCGCTTTTAACATTTCAGTGGCTTTAGCAAACGCCGTTACTTTCGCCACACCGCCAATTAACAGTGGCATCGCCACATTTTCCAATGCCGTAAAATCAGGCAATAAATGGTGGAATTGATAAATAAAACCGAGGTCTTTATTACGAATTGCCGCACGGGCGTCGGAAGAAAGCTGGTTAATCTGCTGCCCACGGAAAATGACATTCCCTTGGGATGGCGTATCTAACCCGCCAAGTAGGTGCAATAAGGTACTTTTACCGGAACCAGAGCTACCTACGATAGCCATAGTTTCGCCTTCATTCATCGTGAAGCTGACATTCTTTAACACTTCTGTGGAGAGTGCGCCTTCTTGATAAATCTTACTTAAATGTTCACAGACCAGAAGTGGTTGATTATTCATATCGTAAAGCCTCAGCAGGTTGTACCGCTGCCGCACGCCAAGAAGGATAAAGCGTCGCCAGCAAAGAAATCAGCATCGCGCACAGCGCAATAATTAAAATACCCGGATAGTCGAGTACAATCGGGAGTGACACTCCCCGCGGTAATAAGCCAATTAACGGCATAATTACGTTCAATTGGCTCGATAGCAACGTACCCAACACGGTACCAATCAATGTACCTATAATGCCCGCGCCGGCACCTTGGATCATAAAGATAGTCAGAATTTTGCTACGTTTGAGCCCCAAGGTTTTCAAAATCGCCACTTCGCCTTGTTTTTCCATGACTAATAAGGATAACGACGTAATGATGTTAAAGGCCGCCACCGCGATAATCAGGCTCAGCAGCAGACCCATCATGTTCTTTTCCATTCTTACTGCTTGGAAAAATTCGCCTTTACGCTCACGCCAATCTGTCCAAACTAACCCTTCCGGTAGTGTCTGTTTGCTCGCCACATCCACTTGCAGAGGTTCGTCCAGATATAAACGCCAGCCAGTAATATTTCCGGTTGGGTAACGTAGCATTCTCGCTGCATCAGGCTGAGCAACAATCAATTCGCTCGTATCCGCTTCGCCATTGGTTTGAAAAATACCCGCGACCGTAAATAAACGCTGGCTGGGTATACGCCCCATAGGGGTTAATTGGCTCACACCGGGAATAATCAAGCGCACTTGGTCACCGCGTTTTACGCCAAGAGTCTCCGCCAGTCGATTACCGAGAAAAACGTTGTATTCCCCATCGATTAAATCACGGCGATCCCCGCTTATCAGCTTATCGAGTAATAAGGAAGATTCATCGGAACGAATTCCCCCCATCATGCCCACCCCCACGTTAGTTCGGCTTTGTAAAACCACTTCCGACTGAACAATCGGCTCGATTTTCTTAACGCCTTTGAGGTTTTTTAAGTCCGTGATGGGATGTTGATTGGGATCGATATTTCCGGTATTTGAGGTCAATATGGCCTGTGGCATATAAGCAAGTATGCTATCTTGTAACGAACGTTCAAAACCATTCATCACAGACGTCACGGTGATCAATGCCGCAACACCAAGGGTTATGCCTATCGCCGACAAGCTGGACACAAAACGTCCAAATTTATCGACCGCGCGCCCACGCATATAGCGCAGACCTATAAAGAGTGAGACAGATTGATGCATGAAAACGTAATGTCCCTGTTGCCAAAGCGAAGTGTTCAGGGATAATAAAGGGTACGATTGATGAATGGAACCACCCAACCGCGCTTTTGTGGTTTTTTTTATTATAAATACTATTTGTTTAGATCACTTTCAGACTACTCAATGAGTTCTGTGGGTCGTTTAATTAATTTTTAATTGCCTAACTAATCATTAATTAACTAGTTAGCTATGAGAAGCTGAATATTTCTATGTCGTCAAATTATCGTTATGAACTGCCCAGTCGTGCTGGAGATGTCCGCCATTTAGGCTGCTTAATTGGTGCTGCGGGTCCCTTAGAATGCGCAGAAATGATTGAACGCCATCAAGGTCCTGTGGTGATTGTCACGCGTGATATGCAAAACGCATTACGTGTTCGTGATGAACTTCAACAGTTTACCCAACACCCTATAGAGACACTATCGGATTGGGAAACGTTACCTTACGATAATTTTTCGCCGCATCAAGAAATCATCTCTCACCGTTTATCCACTCTATACCGCTTACCAACCCTGCAAAAAGGGGCGCTGATCCTCCCCGTTAATACCTTAATGCAGAAAGTATGCCCTGCTGATTTTCTAACGGGGCATGCCTTAGTGATGGCTAAAGGCGATAAGCTCTCGCGCGATAACCTACGAGACGAACTGGATAAAGCCGGATACCGCCATGTTGAGCAAGTCCTTGAGCATGGGGAATATGCGATTCGCGGTGCATTACTCGACTTATTCCCAATGGGTAGCGACCTGCCATTTCGTATCGACTTTTTTGATGATGAAATTGATAGCCTACGCACCTTTGACGTCGATACCCAACGCACTTTAGAAGAAGTCAGCGCAATCAACTTATTGCCTGCTCACGAATTTCCGACCGATAAAGACGCTATCGAGCGTTTTCGTAGCCAATGGCGCGAACGCTTTGAAGTTCGTCGTGATCCGGAACATATCTATCAGCAAGTGAGTAAAAACACCCTGCCAAGTGGAATTGAGTATTGGCAGCCGCTGTTTTTCGCTGAACCGCTACCTTCTTTATTTGAATACTTACCCGCTAACACCCTGTTTGTTTCACAAAATCTGCAAGAACCCGCAGAGCGGTTCCAGCAAGATACTCAGCAGCGTTATGAAAGCCGTGGTGTTGACCCAATGCGCCCATTGCTTCCCCCTGCAGAGTTATGGTTAACCGTCGAACAACTGAATCAGAACTTAAAAAATTGGCCTCGGGTACAGCTGTCTACGGAAAAATTACCGAAGAAAGCTGCCAATACTAATTTAGACTATCAGCCACTTCCAGATATTAGCACCCAAGGGCAAAGTAAAAACCCACTGGAAAAACTGCGGCAGTTCACCGAACAGTTTGATGGCACGATTGTGTTCTCCGTAGAAAGTGAAGGACGTCGAGAAACGGTGAGTGAATTACTCGCACGCCTGAAAATCCGCCCTGAAATTATCAGCAATTATTTTGGTCAAACCCAAGACCGCTTTGCCATTACGATTGGTGCAGCTGAGCACGGTTTTATTCAGCCAGAGAGCCACCGCGCATTAATTTGCGAAAGCGATTTACTGGGTGAGCGAGTTGTTCGCCGCCGCAGTGACCAACGCCGCACCATCAATACCGATACGCTCATTCGTAACCTTGCTGAGTTACGCCCGGGGCAACCCGTGGTTCATATTGAGCATGGTGTCGGACGCTATCAAGGCTTAATCACCTTAGAAGCGGGAGGTGTTCCCGCCGAGTATTTGATTCTCACCTACGCAGGCGAAGATAAACTGTATGTCCCTGTTTCTTCATTACATTTAATTAGCCGTTATGCAGGTGGAGCCGATGAAAATGCACCGCTGCATAAGTTGGGTAGTGACAGTTGGGGACGCGCTCGCCAAAAAGCGGCGGAAAAAGTACGGGATGTGGCAGCCGAGCTTCTGGATATTTATGCTCAGCGAGCTGCAAAAGCCGGATTCGCCTTCAAACATGATAAAGAGCAGTACCAAGAGTTTTGCCAAGGTTTCCCATTCGAAACCACCACCGACCAAGAGATGGCAATTAATGCAGTACTGAGTGATATGTGCCAGCCGCTGGCAATGGATCGCTTAGTCTGTGGCGATGTGGGCTTTGGTAAAACAGAAGTCGCCATGCGCGCCGCATTTTTAGCGGTCAACAATAATAAGCAAGTGGCTGTACTGATTCCTACCACGCTATTAGCCCAGCAACATTATGATAATTTCCGCGACCGCTTTGCCAATTGGCCAGTACGTATCGAAATGCTATCGCGCTTTAAAACGGCCAAAGAGCAACAACAAATTATTAGCGATGCCGCCGAAGGTAAAGTGGATATTTTGATTGGTACCCATAAATTGCTACAAAGCGATATTCAATGGAAAGATCTGGGTTTGCTGGTAGTGGATGAAGAGCACCGCTTCGGGGTTCGTCATAAAGAGCGCATTAAAGCGATGCGCGCTGACGTGGATATTCTGACCTTAACGGCGACGCCAATTCCACGCACCCTCAATATGGCGATGAGTGGCATGCGAGATTTATCAATTATCGCAACCCCTCCCGCTCGTCGCTTAGCTGTAAAAACCTTTGTTCGCCAATATGATGATTTAGTGGTGCGCGAAGCGATTCTGCGGGAAACGTTACGCGGCGGTCAGGTTTATTATCTTTATAATGATGTGGAAAATATCGAAAAAGCCAAAGCCCGTCTTGAAGCTTTAGTGCCAGAAGCGCGATTTGTTGTGGGTCATGGGCAGATGCGTGAGCGCGAACTTGAGCGAGTCATGACAGATTTCCACCATCAACGGTTTAATGTCCTGATCTGCACCACGATTATTGAAACGGGTATCGACATCCCAACCGCAAATACCATTATTATTGAACGTGCAGACCACTTTGGTTTAGCGCAGTTGCATCAGCTACGCGGTCGTGTGGGTCGTTCCCATCACCAAGCTTATGCTTACCTGCTGACGCCGCATCCAAAAGCCATGACCACCGATGCGCAAAAACGCCTCGAAGCGATTTCGTCTCTTGAAGACTTAGGGGCTGGTTTTGCACTGGCGACCCATGACCTTGAAATTCGTGGAGCTGGCGAGCTATTGGGGGAAGACCAAAGTGGGCAGATGACCACCATCGGTTTCACCTTATATATGGAGCTACTCGAAAGTGCGGTCGATGCACTGAAAGAAGGACGCGAGCCATCCCTAGAGGATCTCACCAGTCAGCAAACTGAAGTGGAACTGCGTATGCCAGTACTTCTGCCTGATGAATATATCCATGATGTGAATATCCGCCTGTCTTTCTATAAACGTATTGCCAGTGCTAAAGATCAGACCGAACTGGATGAGCTGCGTATCGAACTCATTGACCGCTTTGGTACTTTACCTGATGCAGGTAAATTCTTGCTGTCAACAGCTGGCATTCGTTTACAAGCGCAGAAACTGGGCATGAAGCGGATTGAAGCTCATGAAAAAGGCGGATTTATTGAATTCAATGAACGCAACAAAGTCGACCCGATGTTCTTAATCAGCTTACTGCAAAATCAGCCGAAAACGTTCCGTATGGAAGGTCCTGTCCGTTTGAAATTCTTCCACGATTTAGCCGACAGAGCGACGCGTTTAGACTTTATCAAGCAGCTAGTCGCTGATTTTGATGAGCATCAGCTAGCGTCATAAGCCAGAAATTGACAACAAAAAAGCCATCGATTCATTATGTTTCGATGGCTTTTTTTATGTGGTTTTAACCAATAAATGACTACTTTTTATTCTCTATCGAATGACCTATCACTTCTAAGTGCCCCAGAGCATCGCTATTGCCCTGCGCCGCAGATTTTTGGAACCATTCTAAGGATTGGTGAGAGTCATCAGATAAACGCTCACTGGTTTCATACATCATTCCCATCATATATTGCGCTTGAGCATGCCCTTGGCTAGCGGCTTTCAGATACCACTCAATGGCTTTTTCCTCATTCTCTTCAACCCCTTCCCCCACATCATATAGAGTACCAATCTCGTACTGCGCATCGAGGTCACCACTTTTGGCTTTCAACATGAGTTCATTAAATGAGGGGATATTGCGTGACCTGAAACCTAAAAATTCCAGTAATTTTTTCAGCATGCTTTCTCTTTCTACTCAAACATTCCAAAGGTATTTTTACCCGTTTTAACTTCCAGTACGGTAGACGGTTGGTAAGCTTTTGGTAGGTCATCTGGCTTCATACAGTAGAATGGCAAAATGCCTTTTGCCCCTTCACGTAGGGTTTCACATGCCGCTTTACTGGACATGGTTAAATCTAACTGCCCATTTTCATTTAGAGGAATAAACACCGTTGGCTCATACGGCATTCTCACTTTACCAATCGTATCGCCAATACGGTAAATCACATCATAACCCACAATAATCTGCTCTAAACTTTTGGTGATCACACACGTTCTTGGTTCATTGCTGGAGAATGGAGGTAGCGACCTGCCTTGTAAGGATTGGATCATCAAAATGGTTCTGCATTCGCGTTGCGCAGGATGCCAACGAGATAACGACTCTTGCGTGAATGTGCCTAGAATGCCCGTGACCGAACAGTTTTCATGTTCCACCATACGCGTTGCTCTAATGGGTTCGGTAGATAAAACAGTGGCAATTTTCACTTCATCACTGCGCACAAAAGAGAAATAAACGACAGCAATTAGGCAAACAACAACGAATGCGGCTAACAACAACTTAATTTTTAGCTTCATCGCTTGCCCTTTTTTAAATAGTGAGTGTGTTAGCTATTGTAGCTTATCTAGTATCAACTACATTAATTACATACAATAAATATGGTTTTTTAGATTAGTCTGAGTATGAGACATACATCTTATTTACTTACGCGTAATAAGTTTACCGTGAATAGTCGTAAATAATTAACTAAATCCATTTCAATATATTACACCAAATAAAAAGCCCACCTACTAC